>JAZLBM010000001.1:0-1817 GCA_045613705.1 Eubacteriales bacterium
TCGTTAAGTACTTCTCCGACAGAATCGGCGTTATGTACTTCGGAAAGATGGTAGAGCTTGCCGACTCGGATGAGCTCTTCAAGAATCCGCTTCATCCTTACACCAAGTCTCTTCTCTCCTCGATCCCGCTTCCCGACCCCATTTATGAGAAGCAGCGCACGAGAATCCACTACAATCCCATTGCAGAGCACGATTATTCGGTAGATACTCCCTCCTTCAGAGAGATCACGCCCGGACATTTCGTATACTGCAACAACGCCGAAGAGGCGAAGTACAAGCAGCAGATCAACTAAAAACGGATGGTTAAAGAAAAGTGAAACAGGAAAACCAAGCAACCTTAACCAAATATGCAATTTGCTTTGGCATTGAAGCGGTTATCGCCTTCCTTGTGATCTGGTCGAAAGGCTTTTTCACCGAGAGCATCGCGGTAAACGTCCAGATCCTGGCGGATGCCTTCTTCGTGGCCGGCATCCTGATGACGCTCTTCTCGGGTATGCTGTTCATCAGCGGCGAGGGCGCCCTCATTGGCATTGGGTTTGCCCTTCGAAATGCCTTTCTTGCCTTTGTCCCCATGGGACGAGCCAAGCAGGAGCGATACGCCGACTACCGCGAGCGCAAGCTCAAGCAAGCAAAGAAGCAAAACGATGCCTGTATTCTTGTAACCGGACTTTTCTTCCTCATCATCGGAATTATCCTGACTGTTGTCTGGTATTTGAAATTCTACAACACATAAGCAAAGCCCCACACGCTGTGTGGGGCTTTTTCCTTCGTTCTGAGCGGTGTTCGCAAAAAGAGGGCCCATAGGCCCTCTTTTTTGTTTAAATGCCTTTAAGCCCGTCCATTCGAGCCGAAAAGCAGCATCTTGCGCTTGGTCGCCTCGCGGATGGCGGCAACCTTGCGACGGCGAAGCTCAAGATAGGCGTCGGTGTCGGCATTCTGCACCGCGTCGGCACCCGCCACACACAGATCGGTGAAAATGTTCACCTTGGCAATGCCGCCTGCGATGGTGTTGCGGAAATCCTCGTCGGAAAGTCCAGAGCCGCCGTGAAGCACCAGGGGCGTATCCAGCGCCGCGCGGATCTCACGGAGGCGCTCGATGTCAAGCTTGGGCTTGGTTTTGTAGGCACCGTGAGCCGTTCCGATGGCAACCGCCAAGGCATCCACGCCCGTCGCCTTCACGAAAGCGACCGCCTCCTCGGGGGTGGTGTACATCTCATCCGTCTCATTGTCGCCCGCGTCGGCGTTGCCCACGTGACCGATCTCGCCCTCCACGGACGCGCCCATAGCGTGGGCGATCTTGACCATCTCGGCGGTATTCTTGAGGTTTTCCGCCTCGTCGCCCGCAGAGCCGTCAAACATAATGGAAGAAAAGCCGAGAGAAAGGGCCTCCATACATCTTTCAAAGGTAAGACCGTGGTCGTAATGCACCACCACGGGCACGGTGGCGCGCTTGGCCGCCGCGATCAGGGAGGGGGCAATGAGCTTCAGCTCCCCGTAGGGCAGAAGCACCTCTGCCGTGCCGATGACAACGGGGGAACGAAGCTCCTCCGCCGCCGAAATAACGCCCTCCAGCATATCGGTGTCGATGGTGTTGAAAAGTCCCACCGCGTAATGATTCTTCTGTGCATCCAGAAGCACGTCGTTCAGGTTAACTAACATATCTTTCTCCTTTTTGTCGGATGTCCAAATTTTGATTTATCGGTGAGTTTGCACTCGCTCCGAAAGCCTTCTCTATGATAGAGAAGGTGTCGGCAGAGCCGACGGATGAGTGTGCGCCAATTGATGTAATATCAGACTCCGCACCCTCATCAGTCACC
>JAZLBM010000002.1:0-6504 GCA_045613705.1 Eubacteriales bacterium
TGTCGGGATAGCTTTTGATGATCTTCATCATTTCGCCGATCTGCCGCTTGTTGATAATGCAGACCAACATATATTTGTCGGTATGGGAATACATACCGTGCACCTTGATCTCGGTAACGCCGTGGCGAAGCTTTTGCATCAGCTCCGTTGCAAGCTCGTCGGGATGGGTGGTCACGATCTCAAATTTGTAGCCCTCCTTGATACCGCCAAGACCGCGGTCCACGATGACGTTGGCAATAAAGAGGTTTAAGAGCGTACAGATCACGGGCGTGATGCGCATACCGTAAACGAAGAAGGCAATGAAGACCACGCACGCGTCCATAATAAAGGAGACGTAGGCGATATTCATTTCGGGCTTGGCCTTCTTCAGCATTGCCGAAATACCGTACGTACCGCCGCTGGCGCCGAAATGCTTGAGCATAATGGAGAAGCCGAAGCCCGAGATCACGCCCGTGGCAATGCAGGCAAACACCACGTTGAAGTCCTCGGCGTTATTGGCGGCACTGTAGGCGCGCACGCCGAGCGCCGTCCAGAGCTGGGGCATAAAGGACTGCACACAAAGATAGATGCTGAGCATAGCACCGAGCTTTCTGTCTACAATGGCGCTCACCAAAACGAAAATGGGAAGGTTGAAGGCGATCATCAAAATCGACCAGCTGACCCGCCCTCCGAGAAAATGGTGGGTGATAGTGGCAAGACCGCCTACGCCACCGGGTGCAAAGCCGTTACTGTTCTGGAATATGTAATATGCCGTACCGACGATGGTGCCCGCCAGAATCGCATACAAAACGTCGATCAAAAGGGTCTTTGCCGTAATTTTCGTATTCATGTTACGCCTCCGGATTTATGAAAGCTCCGATTCGGGAGCCAAAAACATAGTGACATGAGGAACGCCTTCCTCAAGATATTCGTCCGACGTTACCGTAAAGCCGAGCTTTTCGTAAAAGCCTTTGGCTCTCGTTTGCGCGTGAAGGATGACGGCACCGCCTTCAAAATACTTTCTTATGGCGGGAAGCGACTCCCGCATAAGGCGAGTGCCAAGCCCTATGCCGTGAGGGTTGGAGAGCACTCTGCCGATCTTGATATTGCCGTCCGCGCGATAAGCGCGAAGATAAGCCGCCACGCGACCGTCCTCTTCAAGAAAACAATGCAGGCTTTCGTAATCCACACGGTCAAAATCCTGGCAGATGATCCTCTGCTCCAGAAGAAAGACCTCGGTGCGCGCCCGTGCGATCTCGTAAAGCTCACGGGTGGAAAGCTCGTCAAAATTTTTGATTTTCAGTTCCAAAGTATATCCTCGTTTCCGTTATCCCCGGCGCAGTTCCTCAACGAATTCCACGGGGATACACAAATTGCCCCGTCCCGTTCCCATAGCGATATCCGGCTTTCGCCCGCCGTGGAAATCACTTCCGCCCGAGTGCTTCAAGCCATACTCCTCGGCGATGGACGCCGCAAGGCGCGCCGTCTCCTCATCATAGGTAGAATAGACCGTTTCCATACCGCAAAGACCGTGCTTCACCGCCTCACGAAGGAACGGGCGAAGCTCTTCCTCGGTAAGGCTCAGAAAGGGGTGCGCCAACACGGGCACGGCGCCGATAGAGCGCAAAAAGGAAATGATCTCAAACACAGGAAGTCGCTTCGGCTGTCGGTAAAGACCGCCGTCCTTTGACAGGACCGTGCGAAATGCCTCCGCAATGGAGGGCGTGTACCCCTTTTCGGTCAGCACCTCGCCCACGTGGGAGCGGTTGAACTGTCCGTCGGGTATGCGCGCGGCTACCTCCTCGTAGGTAATATCGTAGCCTGCCTCCGCAAGAGACCGCATCAGCGCCACGTTGCTCTGCTCCTTATTTTCAAACAACGGCACAAGAAGCTTGGTGATGGCATCGTAATGCATCTCGTCAATAAATAAGCCTAAAATATGCAGCTCACGGTCACCGTAGTCGGTGGAAATTTCAATGCCCGGGATCGCTTCGACGCCACTTCCCCGTGCCGCCTCCAAAAACTGCGGCAAGCCCGATACGGTATTATGATCGGTCAGGGCAATGGCAGATAAGCCGACGCGCTCTGCCTCGGCGATCAGCTCCTCAGGCGTAAAGGTGCCGTCGGAATGATTGGAATGGGTATGAAGGTCGCAAAACTGCCGATTCATAATTTCTCCTTTACCAAACAAATGGAATCAGTCGGTATTTTATACGTCCGCGGTATGCGTCGTAGCCCGCGAGTCCTTCCGACAAAACTTTTTCTTCATTCAGAATTCGAATCACGATGATCACGGGATAAAGGGCAAACGGGAGCAATCCCCAAAAAGATCCCAAGATCAAGGGAAGCGGTAAAAACATAAGCAAGGTCGCAAGGTACATCGGGTGTCTGACCACGCCATAAAGCCCCGTGTCGATCACCTTTTGGTTTTCCTGAACCTCTATCGTGCGGGATAAGTAGGCATTTTCCTGCATGACCTCGGCATACACACCGTAGCCCGCAAGAAAGATCACCGCCGCCGCAATGACAAGCGGAAGGGGCACATTCGACCAACCAAAGCGGAAGTCAAGTGCCGACACGACAAAGCCCGCGGGAAACATCAGACCCGAAAGAGCAACAACTCCTTGTTGGGCTTTCTCTTTTTCTTTATTGTCAAGACGTTTTTTCAAGAGGTCGGGGGCTTTGCAAAGCAGGATCACACCCAAGATCAGCATAGGGCCGAACAAAACGCCCATAAATAGCCAACCGTAGGGATACGCCATCGTCCCCGCAGGCAAAAACAGTACAAGTCCCACAAGAAGAAGACCGCAGATAAATTTTACAAGTGCATTTACAAGAAGCTTCATAGAAGGGCTCCTTCTCTTTACGTTTTTATAAGACGAACAACAGACTCCACATGCCCGGTTCTGGGGAACATATCCACGGGTGTGACCTCGCCGATCTCGTATCCGCGCATGCGGAAGAGGGCACAGTCGCGCGCCAGAGTGTCGGGGTCGCAGGACACGTAGACGATCTTTTTCATCTGCTTGTCCGCAAGGTAGTGCACAAGCGCCGCGTCAAGTCCCTTTCGGGGCGGGTCTACCACCACCGTGGTCTTCTCGGAATCGCCGCAAAGGGAAAGAGCGGCGTCCACAAGCTTTGCCGCGTCTCCCGCGTCACCGCAGAGAAACTCGGCGTTCCGCAGGCCGTTGAGCAAGGCGTTTTCACGGGCACAATCCACCGCCGCCTGCACGATCTCCACGCCCACAAGACGGGTGCTCTGAGATGCCATACTGATACCGATCGTACCAATTCCACAGTACAGATCGAGAAGCGTTTCATCGTCTTTCAGATTGGCGTGGCTCTTGGCAACGCCGTAAAGAAGCTCTGCGCCATCGTGATTGACCTGATAGAAGGAGGCAGGCGAAATGCGGAATTTCTTGCCGCAAAGCACGTCCTCGATATAGCCGTTGCCCCGAAGGGTACGGTAGTCCCGTCCCAGCACAACGTTGGTATTTTTCGTATTGGTGTTGAGCATCACGCTCTTGACGGCGGGGAATCTCGCCGAAAGCTCCACGGCAAAAGCCTCCTCATCGGGAAGCGCGTTGCCGTTCACAACGAGGCAGACCATCACCTCGCCGCTCTGCTTCCCTTCCCTCACATACAGGTGGCGAAGCAGTCCCTTGCCCGTTTCCTCGTCGTAAACGCTCCAGGCGTGGGTATCGGCAAACTCGCAGACAAAGCGACAAATTTCGCCGAAAGGATCGGGCTGAAGGGCACAATCCATACACGGAATGACCTTGTGGGTCTTACCCGCGTAAAAGCCGACGGTCACCTTGCCGCCCGCAACGCCAAAGGGATATTGAGCCTTGTTGCGGTAGCGATTCTCTTGCCCCGTGGTTCGGGTCTCCGCCACAGAAACGTCGGCAAGTCCCGCCTTGCGGAAGGCATTTTTTACGTAATCACGCTTGGTGGCAAGCTCGTGGGCATAGGTCACGTGACGGTAGGTACAGCCGCCGCAAGCCTCGGGCGCGCGGCACAAATCGACCTCCGTGCG
The DNA here is from genome assembly GCA_045613705.1 of Eubacteriales bacterium. GTDB lineage: Bacteria > Bacillota > Clostridia > Oscillospirales > CAG-272 > RGIG8775. Next base: position 4,016 of record JAZLBM010000002.1, read on the forward strand.
GTTGGGAGACGGCACAAGGATGCGCTCAAGCCGCCCTACACAATAGCTTTTATTGACCTTGATGATCTTCGTCTCAATACGGTCGCCGCTGACGGCGCCCTTGACGAAAAACACCATACCGTCCACCTTGCCGACACCGCAACCAAGGTTGTTGATCTCGGTGACGTCCAGCGTGACCGTCTGATTCTTAGTGAACATAGTATTCCTTTCCGTTGTCAAGGCAAAGACAACCGAGCGTACCGTTCTTATCCGAGCCGCAATCCATAAAGATGGTTCCGTTTCCGTAATAGACCATATCGGGATCGCAGTCGGGAAGCTCGCCGGTATAGATATGACCAACGATAATGGTCTTGTCCTCGTAGTATTCGCGGTCAGGGTCAAGTCCCTCGTAGATGAGATCCTCGGGTGCAAGATCGTCAAGCACCACATCGGTGCTGAAGTTGCGGATACCCGCGTGTACGAGGAGATACTCCTCGTTCTTCACTGTGATCTCCTCAAACAGTGCCATATCGGACAGGTAGTCAAGAACCCCCTCTCTCATATCGGCGTCAAGGGCGCGGAAGCCCTCCAAGGTGGCGGCACCGCCGTCCATTACCCATTCCTTCATCTCGGCGGCAAAGACGGGGTCGGGCGCCTCTCCGCTCTCCAGCATTTTAGCAAAGCCCGACAGCATACGGAGTGCCGCATAATCGTGCTCGCCCACAATGGCGTACACGTTGGCGCGCATACTGACGTCGCACAAAAGCTCCATAGACTCGGAGCCGTAGTCTACAAGATCGCCCACAATATACAGAAGATCATCATCCGTAAAATGAATCTCCTCCAGCATCTGCTTGAAAGCAGTATAATTTCCGTGAATATCAGACATAACGTAGGTCATACAACATCCTCCTGTTTCACACATCAGTATTGACCGAAAAAGCCGTCGGTAACGGGTAAAAATCTCTCTTTTTATTATACCCCCGATAGCCTCTCTTGTCAAGTTTTGAATGAAGAATCGCAAGAAAAAACGCACCGCATTTTTGCGGTGCGTTTTCGGTATTCAGGAATTGCGGTATTGCAGGGGCGTAACGCCGAATCGGGTGCGAAACAGACGGATAAAATTGGAATAATCGGGGAATCCTGCCTCGGCACAGGCGTCGGCCACCGACATACCGCGCTTCAGAAGAATACGGGCGTAGGCCAGTCGCTTGGTCTCCATATACACCTTGGGAGAGGTGCGGAGATGCTTGCGAAAAAGTCTTGACAGGGTGCTGGCGCTGATAAAGTATTTGTCGGTAAAATACGATAGGCTGTTGATGGAGGTCAACTCGTTGTTGATGTCGGCAAGGATCTTGTGCAAAAGGGGCGGAAGCGTCTCGCTTCGCTCATCGGCGTCAAGATTGCGGCGGATGTAGTACAAAAGGTCTACTGCAAGACGGAACTCGTCCTGCTTATCCTTTCCCTCCTTCGAGGCGCGGTGAAGCTCCATACAGATCTGTCGGATCTTCTCAAAGTCCTCGGGCGTGGGGCGGCAAACGTTTCCGATACCGAAATCGTGGGAAAGGAAATCCGAAAACAGAAAGTCACAGGAGGGGTCAAACCAAAGGCAAAGATGCTTATGGGTAGAGGCGGAATTGAGAATGCAGTTATGCACCTCGTTGGGCTTGGAGATCACGATATCGCCCGGAGAAAGACGGTAAAGACTGTGCTCTACCACAAAAGAGGTGTCGCCTTCCAAAAGGATATACAGCTCCAGCACGTCGTGTACGTGAGGGGTAAACACCTGCGCCGCCGTGATCCTTTCCTCGTTGTTCATATAGTATTCCATATTGAAGTCCGCCGTGATGGGCGCCGAGACCTTATAGTAGGTTGAGGGCATATAGCCACCTCCTTCTTCATCATTTTACCATATTTTTCGAAAATTTGCAATAAAAAATAGAATTTCGCGCAGATTGAATTTTGACCGCAAAGCATCAATTCATATTTCCCTCTTGCTTTTTGGGGACTTCTGTTTTATAATGATATCGTATTTTTTCAAGAGGAGATCGTTATGGCTTCATTGTTGCTTGCAATTATTTATATTTCTTTTATCAGCCTCGGCTTGCCCGACTCGCTTCTTGGCTCGGCGTGGCCTGTGATGCAGGTGGAGTTCGGCACAAGCCTCTCGACCGCGGGCATTATCAGCCTGATCATCACGGCGGGCACCATCGTATCCAGCCTCTTGTCCGACCGCCTGATGCGAAAGCTCGGCGCGGGCATCGTCAATGCCGCAAGCTGTGCCCTCACCGCCTTGGCCTTGATGGGCTTTTCCTTCTCCAATTCGGTTCTCATGCTCTGCTTGTTTTCCATTCCCTACGGACTTGGCGCGGGCGCCATCGACGCGGCGCTCAACAACTACGTGGCGCTCCATTTTGCCGCGCGGCATATGAGCTGGCTTCATTGCTTCTGGGGTCTTGGTGCATCGGTCAGCCCCTACATTATGACCTATTGTCTGGCGTCCCAACACG
>JAZLBM010000003.1:0-2844 GCA_045613705.1 Eubacteriales bacterium
AACTCCTTGGCTCACAGAACGACATGGCTACGATCCGACTTCTGGCAGAGCAACTTCTAACACACCGATAAACACCAATTTATCACTTAAAAAGCGACCTCTTTCGTAACGATCTTTCAGTAACTATTTTTCAACCGAGAAAGGAAATAACATATGCACGAGACGAACACGACGATTTACTTACCCATTTGCGACAAGACGGTGACCGCCGAGGCGGGCTGCGATTACGCCATGCCCGACTATCAGCCCGAGGTGCGGCGGCTTCTTCGCGTCAAGACCACCCTGCTTCCCGCCACCGCTTACGTAGGCGGCGGCAAGGCGGAATTTGCGGGCACGGTGCGCTACGACGTGCTCTATTCGGCGGGCGACGGCGCCCTCTACGCCGCCAATTTTAGCCAGAATTATCAGATGTCCGCCCCCCTTGCCACCGACGCGGACGTGGACTATTCCGACGAGCTTCCCGCCTTCTGCGAGCCTGAGATCGAGCTTGTGACGGGACGGGTCACCGCGCCGCGCCGCCTGTCCATCCGCTGCCGCCTCAAGGGTCGCATCAAGGTCTTTGGTCGGCACCGACTTTTTGAGCGCATCGTGGGCGAGGTCAGCGAGGGCTCTATCCAGCGCCTTGGGGGAGAAAGCCTTGGCGCGGCACTCACCCGACCTGCCGCCGACACCTTTACCCTCACCGAGGAGCTCCCCTGCGACGGGCAGGGCGATATCCGCGCCGTCACGAGCGAGGCGACCTTCACGGTCAGCGAGTCGGTGCCCTCGTCCGAGGGCGTGGGATGCCGCGGCGAGGCGCACGTCAAGGTCATTGCCTGCCGCGAGACGGACGGCACCCCTCTGATCCTCACGTCAAAAAGCCCCTTCGCCGTCACGATCCCTGCCGACGGCTTTACCCCCGACACCGACTGCCGCGTCCGCGTGTGCGCCACCGAAACCACCGCCACCGTGGGCGAGGACGGGCGCATTTTGGTGGAGCTGTCCGCCACTGCGGTTGCCGAGGGGCAGAGAAATCTTCCCGTCCACTACACGGCGGATCTCTATTCCACCGAGCGCACCGACGCCGCCACCCTCGAGACCTATCGCTTCCCCCGCGCCGATCGGTGCTTTACGGGCAATTTCACCCAAAGCGTTTACGAGCCGCTGACGTCCTTCGGTCTTGCGCCCGACGCCGAGGTCATCGACGCCGACGCGGCACCCGCCGTCACGGGTCTGTCCTTTGAGAAGGGCAAATGGGTGGTGACGGGCGACACAAAGCTTTCGCTTCTTTCGAAGGAGGGCGGGGAATATGCCGCTCACGAGCTGTCCTTGCCCTTCCGCTACGAGACGGACGGAAACGGCGGCACGCCCGTGCTTTCGGCGGTTGAGGTGATGCCCACGGCCATTAAGACCCGCGCCGACGGCGGACGGCTGTCCCTCGAATGCGAGATGGCGGTGACGGCGCGCATCGCGGTAGAGGAGAGCATCGAGGCGCTCCATCGGGTAGAGTTCCGCGAGCCCGTGAAGAAGCCTCGGGAGATGGTGGTGACCTTCCCCGAGCGAGGCGAGAGCCTTTGGTCGGTCGCAAAGAGATACCACGCCCCCGTGGGCGAGCTGGCGCGCAAAAACGCCGTCCCCACCTCAGTCTCCCAACCCCTCCCCGACGGTCTTCCCATCGTGGTGAATGAGTGAGAAGAAGCTAAATTTTGATTTAGCGGTGTGTTCGTCGGCACATTTAAGGCCTCCCTCCGAGAGGGAGGTGGCACACGGAGTGTGACGGAAGGAGCCTGCGAGATGAGCGATTAGCACTCGCCATATCAAGGCGCAAAAAATTTTGTTGCGCGGGCTCCTCCACCCGCTTTGCGGGAGCCCCCTCCCGGAGGGAGCCTGACAGAGCAACTGCGAACACACCGCAAAACATCAATTTACAAGAAGGACAAACTATGAAGCAGCTGATTTTTCCGTGCGACAAATATGAGATGAACTGGATCCGCGAGGATGCGGAGTGGGGAAAGACGGTTATGCCCTACGGTATGACCTGCAAGGTGGAGCGCGAAGCCGTTGGTGTCACCACCGTAGAGCGCTATATCTTCAAAAACACCCTTGACCGCTACATTTTCACCCACCGCGGCTCGGTCTCCGTTTGCGTACCCCTGCCCGACAGCTATCCCGACACCGCCACCTGCATCGGAAACCGATGCCACGTGCATATCTGCTGTGCCGAGGAGGCAAGCTACGTTCTTGCCTTTCGCATGGGCGGCGAGGCACCCCATCTGGGACTTGCGCTGACAAAAGGAAGCCTTTCCTCCTATCGCGTGGATCGCAACGACAAGCTTCTGAGCAACGACCGCGGCGTCTTTTGGCTGAATCTCGCCCCTATGACGCTGGCACCCGGCGAAGCCTACACGGTGGAGTGGGTCATCTTCCCCCACGAGGGCAAGGAGGACTTTTGGGGAAAGCTCCGCACCATCAATGCCCGTCATATTGACGTGGAGGCCGAAAGCTATACGATCTTTTCGGGCGAGCCCGTCCGCGTGTCCTTCAAGCCGGTCTTTGCCTTTGACCCCGAGACGGTCACGATCAAATGCGGTGAGCGTTCCGTTCCTTTCGTATGCCAAAACGGCGAGATCCGCGTAGAGGAGGACTCGTGCGAGATCGGCGAGCGGCGCTATGATTTGTGCGTAGGCGGCATCCGCACCCACGCCACGCTTTTGGTGCTTCCTACCCTTGATAAGCTTGCCGAAGCCCGTTGCCGCTTCCTTGCCGAAAAGCAGCAGCTTCACGCCGAGGGACATCCCCTTGACGGCGCCTATCTGACCTACGACAACGAGGAGGGACACGTCTTCTACGCCCGCGCCAACGACT
>JAZLBM010000004.1:0-2135 GCA_045613705.1 Eubacteriales bacterium
GGACGAACGAAAAGGTTGACGTCGGCGTGCTTGATCTGCTCGTCGAGAGAAGCAACCTGTTCCATTATAAAAATAAGCATTACTACCTCTTCGCCAAATCCGGCTTTACAAAGGGCTGCGTGGAGAAAGCAGCAGAAATGGATAACGTGACGCTGGTTGAGTATGGAGATATGATTTAATTCTGTATAGCTACGAGTACGGTATAAATTTAATTGTGATGGTGATTTTATGATAAGAATAGCAGTTTGTGACGATGAGAAAAACTATCTTGATAAAATAAAAGGTATATTAGAGCAATACGAAACCGAGAAGGGGTTGTTATTTGATATTCACTCCTATGTATCCCCTTCTGCCTTGCTTGACAAAATTGAGGCAGGCGAGGAATATTCCATCTATATACTGGACATTTATATGCCCGGCATTACGGGAATGAGCGTGGCAACCCAGCTTCGTGACATGGGTGTGGAGTCTCCCATTATCTTTTTAACGTCGTCACCCGATTTTGCGTTACAGGCATTTGGAGTGAACGCAACTCACTATATACTGAAGCCCTACGATAAGGATTCGGTTTTCTTTGCCATAGATAAGGCATTGAACGAGATCGGTATGATGCGTCCCGAAGGAATCATGCTTCGCATCGACGGAGGATATCAAAACGTTCTGGCAAAGAATATTATATTTTCCGAGGCAGACGATAACTATCAACGCATCCACTTGGTGAATGAAAAATATTTGTATATAAGAATCACGATGGGAGAGCTTTACGATCAACTTTCGGGCTTGAACGGATTTTTTAAGTTGGGACGCTCTCACGTTATAAATTTGAAACACGTTGTCAAATTCACCTCAAACAAGCTGTTGATGACAGGCGACAAGGAGCTGACAATTCCAAAAGGCGCAATTGCGGATTTCAAAACTGCTTATTTTGATTATTTCAGCACCCAGACCAATCTTTCTTGAAAGGAGTAAGCAAAAATGGATTTTTGGAATGCGGTTATTGATGGTGTTGCCGTTATTACAGCACACGTCATGATCGGATTGTTTGCGGCTCCGTTAAAATACAAAAAATGGATATCCGTTCTCATTTGGTGCGTGTGGGGTGTAGTTCAAACAGTGCTGCTTATTCCCGCTATGACCTCGACCGCCGACAAGGTGTTTGGCTTTATATTCGGATTTGTCACTCCTTACGTTGGACAGTACGTTTTGTTTTTCATTACCACAAAAGGAAAATTCGCTAAACGTTTGTTTACGATCATCACCTATTCGGTGTTTTTCTGCATCTATATGGCTATTGCAACCTCGGTCATTGGAAGCTTTCCCAATTTACATTGGGGAGTTGCTTCACTGATACGGATAGTTCTGTTATTTGTAGTGGTGTTTATTTTTCTCAAAAAAGTATGCCCACTGTTTTGGAATAACCTATCCGAGTCAATTAAAAGCTGGTGGCTTTTGGTCTTTGCGGATGCGGTGTTTTTACTTGCCGTCGTTTCGTCCTCAGTATTTCCCAACAAGATAGAAAACGTAAAGAACCCGTATTTTATTGCTTTTCTCACCTTGGTTATTGCCATTGTTTCGGTATATCCTATCATATTTATCAGTATCAAAAATATGGCGGTGGCAGAACGTGAAAAACGAAGCGTATTGCACAACGAGCTTTTGCTCTCCCAAGTGAAGTCCCAGGAAAAAGAAGTGGAAACGGCAAGACGGACAAGACACGACCAGCGGCAGCATTACGGAATGCTTTTGTCCTATGCCCGAAACGGAGAGATGGAAAAGCTTATTCAGTATCTTGAGGAGCGAACCGAGAGTATTGATAATCTTCGTCAGATGGTATTTTGCGAAAACGATGCTATCAACAACATTTTGTCGGTCTATGCTAACAAGGCATCGGCGGTATGTATTCCGATGGAGATAAAGGCAAGTGCAAAAAAAGAATTGAAGGCATCTACGTCGGATCTCGTTACCATTATGGGTAATATGCTGGAAAACGCCTTACACGGCGTTCAGAGCTCAAAAGCAAAATCTCCCATTATTTCTGTCGATATTTACCATAAAGACGGAAAGCTTGTTATCGGTTGCAAAAACTCTTGTAAAAAGAACCTTGATTTTGATGAGATTCCGGACTCATTGGCAAG
>JAZLBM010000005.1:0-1866 GCA_045613705.1 Eubacteriales bacterium
GTGACAAAGCCTTTTGCGCCTTGGTATGGCAAGCGTTTGTCACTTGTACCGCAGGCTCCTTCCGCCTCGCATTCGCTCGGCACCTCCCTCTCGGAGGGAGGCTATTCGCTCGCCATAAACAGACCGATAAACATCAATTTATCTCTCCCACCTTGAAAAAAGTGCGGCGGCGAGAAAGGCTATGATGGAGAAAATGCCCTTCAGACGACGGGGCTGACGGAGCATACGCCATAGCCATTCGAGTCCGATCTTCGAGAAGAGGCGCGGCGCGCGGGCAAGATCTCCCGACCACACGTCAAGGGCGCCCCCAAGCCCCATCAAAATGCCGACGTCGCGAAGCGCCCGTCGGTTTTCGTCGATCCATTGCTCCTGCCGCGGCGATCCGAGGCAGACCATGACCACGTCGGCGCGGCTCTCGCGGATCTGTCGGATAAGGTTACCGTTTTCCTTCGGCGCAAGATACCCGTGGTGTGTGCCGCAGATCTCGAGAGTGGGGAATCGCTCCTTCAGCTTGTCCGCCGCCCGTGCGGCGACGCCGGGTTTTCCTCCAAGCAAGAACACCTTGAGCCCTGCGCGCGCGGCGTAAGCCAGAACGTCCTCGCCAAGGTCGATGCCTGCCACGCGAGGCGGAGGCGGAAGTCCCGCCAGACGCGCCCCGATCGGGATGCCGATGCCGTCTGCTATCATAAGATCCCCCCGATTCAGAAGCGCCCGAAAGGGCTCGCTTTTTTGCGCCCTTCGCACTATAATGGGATTGGGCGTATAGACCGCCGTCTGCCGTCCCGTGGCAAGCCTTCGCGTAAGGATCCGCATCGCCTCCCACCGTCCCACGGCGTCGATTCTGACCCCCAGTAGATTTATCCGCATAAAAACCTCCCGATCCTCCGAAAAGTTGCGCCCGTCACGGCTTTTTTGCCCGTAAAACCTTGACAACCGCTTTGAGTTATTCTATAATAAATAATGTTATTATGCAAAAGTATGGACTTTTATATACACGAAAGGAAAATTGCAATGGCAAACGACAAGAAAATGGTTGAGCAGATCACGTCTATGGACGTAGATTTTGCGCAATGGTATACCGACGTAGTCAAGAAGGCAGAGCTGATGGATTACTCCAGCGTAAAGGGCTGTATGATCCTTCGTCCCTACGGCTACGCCATCTGGGAGAATATTCAGAAGGATCTTGACGCCCGTTTTAAGGCGCTTGGTCACGAAAACGTATATATGCCTATGTTCATTCCCGAGAGCCTTCTGACCAAGGAGAAGGAGCACGTTGAGGGCTTTGCCCCCGAGTGCGCGTGGGTTACCTTCGGCGGCGAGAACAAGCTGTCCGAGAGACTTGCGGTTCGTCCCACCTCCGAGACCCTCTTCTGTGAGCATTTCAAGAACGTGATCCAGTCCTATCGCGACCTGCCCAAGCTCTACAATCAGTGGTGCTCGGTAGTTCGTTGGGAGAAGACCACCCGTCCCTTCCTCCGCACCTCGGAGTTCCTGTGGCAGGAGGGTCACACCATGCACGAGACCGCAGAGGAGGCAAAGGCAGAGACTCTGCAGATGCTGAAGGTATACGAGGACTTCTATCTTGAGTCCCTCGCGATTCCCGCTATCACCGGTCAGAAGACCGAGAAGGAAAAGTTCGCGGGCGCTGAGGCAACCTACACCATCGAGCCTATGATGCACAACGGCGTAGCGCTTCAGGGCGGTACTACTCACTACTTCGGTCAGGGCTTTGCAAAGGCGTTTGACATCACCTTCACGGGCAGAGATAACAAGATATATCATCCTCACCAGACAAGCTGGGGAGTTTCAACACGTATGATCGGTGCTATCATCATGGCGCACGGAGACGACAACGGACTTATCCTG
>JAZLBM010000006.1:0-22279 GCA_045613705.1 Eubacteriales bacterium
TGTACCTGAAATCCGCTATAGCAGGGGTTCATTCCCTTTTTGAGGGTGAATCGCTTGCGGTCTGTGGCGCATTTCGTTGTGTTGACGGATGGGTCTTGCGCAATCGGGAGCTGTGAACCATGTCAGGTGGGGAACCAAGCAGCATTAAGCGGTGTACCCGATGTGCCGTAAGTCAGCCTGTCCTGAGCAATGGGTGCGTATGTCGCGTGGGCGTGACGTTCGATCTTAGGGTGTATGGTCTTACTTTGCAGCTTGTTTTTATTGGATGGGAGGTGGCAGTTGTGCATAAAGCGTTATACCGAAAATGGCGTCCTCAGAACTTTGATGACGTATGCGGACAGGAGCATATTACTTCTATATTGAAATATGAGGCCTCTGTGGGTAGCTTTAACCACGCCTATCTGTTCTGCGGCTCCCGCGGTACGGGTAAGACCACCTGTGCGAAGATCCTCGCCAAGGTCATCAACTGCGAAAATCCCAAGGACGGCAATCCTTGCGGAGAATGTGCCGCCTGCCGATCCATCGATGACGGAAGTGCGACCGACGTTCTGGAAATGGACGCGGCCTCCAACAACAAGGTGGAGCACATTCGCGACATCCGCGACGAGGTCGTTTATCCCCCCACACATCTGAAATATCGCGTCTACATTGTGGACGAGGTACATATGCTGACGGACAGCGCCTTCAATGCGCTTCTGAAGACGCTGGAAGAGCCGCCGTCTTACGTAGTTTTCATTCTGGCAACCACCGAGCTTCACGAGCTTCCCGCAACCATCATCTCCCGTTGTCAGCGCTTTGAGTTCCGCCGTATCGCGGTGGATATTCTGACGGCGCGCTTGGAAAAGATTGCCGAAGCCGAGGGAATTGATATTGAGCGCGGCGCTCTTCAGCTTTTGGCAAAGCTTTCGCAGGGCGGTATGCGAGATGCCATCAGCCTTCTCGATCTTTGCTCCGGCGGATGCCGTGACAGACGGATCGACGAGGATATCGTCAACGAGATCGTCGGCATCAGTAGCCGTTCGTCTTTGGAGGCCCTTGTAAACGCCATTGCGGACAAGGAATACGAGGTGATCTTCCGCGAGATCGATAACGTGGTTCGCTCCTCCAAGGATATCAGCGTGTTCTGGCAGAATCTTCTGTCCTTCTACCGCGATATGCTGGTGATGAAGACCTCCTCCAACGCCGCAAAGTATCTGGATCTTACCGATAACGAGCAGAAGCAGCTGGAGAGAACCGCGGCGCGATTCTCAAGAGAAACCATTCTCGCCCATTGTAAGCTTCTTGAAGGCGCCTTGTTTGCTATTCAGAAGGTCAATGCGGTGAAGAGAACCGTGGCTGAGCTTACCCTCATTAAAATGTGCGACGAGACCCTCGTTGCCACCAACGATAATCTTCTCTCAAGAATCTCCAAGCTTGAGGATTCCATTGCCTTGGGACTTCCCGTAAGAGAGTCGGCAAGGCCCTCGGCGGCAGAGGAGACTCCTGTGCCGAGCCCGGCTCCTGCTGAGAAAAAAGCCGCTCCTGCGGTTGAGAAGAAGGTAGCACCCGAAGAAAAGAAGGTGCTGAAGTATCTTTCCTCCTGGACCGAGGTCATCGAGCGAGTTGCCAAGATCCAACCCTCGAACGCTTCCTATCTGAAGCAGGCCAAGGCCTATGCGGATCCCGACGGAAACATTCGGATCCTGGTTCCCGATCCCTTCACCCTTATGATGATTCAAAGAAGTGATATACGGAATCAGGTGCGCGCCGCGCTTTCGGTATGCCTGAAGCGCGAGATCAGCGAGGCGGCACTTGTCATAGAAGGCGCCAAAACAGAGCTTCCCACAGACGACGGGGATCTTCTGTTAGATGAAATTATCAAGAACGCAACCTAAGAAAGGAAATAGAACAATGAAAGCAAGATTGCCTCAGGGAATGGGCGGAGGCCCCCAGAATATGAATGCTATGCTGAAGCAGGCACAGAAAATGCAGGAGGATATGGCGGCTCTTCAGGAAGACCTTGACTCCCGCGAGTATGACGTAAGCGCAGGCGGCGGAATGGTAGAGCTGAAGATCTCCGGCAAGAAGGAGATCCTTTCCATCAGCATCAAGCCCGAGATCGTAGATCCCGATGACGTAGAGACTCTTGAGGATATCATCGTTGCCGCTGTCAACGAGGGTATCAAGCGTGTAGAGACCACCAACGAGAGCGAGATGCAAAAGCTGACGGGTAGCCTGGGTATGGGTATGCCCGGTCTGTTCTGATATGGCAGAGATCGAATCCCTCACGCACCTTGCCGAGCAATTCGGCAGACTGTCGGGCATCGGGCGCAAGAGTGCCTTTCGTATGGCATATTCGGTGCTGGATTTTTCCGACGAGGAGGCAGAAGCCTTTGCCGCGGCCATTCTTGAAGCCAAGAGAAGCATTCATCTTTGCCCCGTGTGTCAGAATCTTACCGACCGTGAGCTTTGCTCGGTGTGTAACGATCTTGACCGCGACCGCTCGGTGATCTGTGTGGTTGAGGATGCCAAGGCGGTGATGTCCATCGAAAAGGTGAGAGAATATCGCGGTATGTATCACGTGCTTCACGGCGTGATCTCGCCCGTCAACGGCATTACCCCCGATAAATTGAAGCTTGCCGAGCTTTTGGCAAGACTTGACGAGAACGTCAAGGAGATCATCGTGGCCACCAATCCCACCGTGGAGGGTGAGGCTACGGCGATGTACATATCCCGACTCATCAAGCCCCTCGGTGTCAAGGTGACCCGACTTGCCTACGGCGTTCCCGTGGGCGCGGATCTTGAATATGCCGACGAGGTCACTCTGCTTCGAGCCCTCGAGGGTCGACGGGATTTTTAAGAATAAAGAAAAGGATACTGCGGTGCAGTATCCTTTTTTGTTAGAATTCAACCCGTACGGTGTCGCCGAGAGGCAGGGAGTAGATCAGCACCTCGTCGGGGGCCTTTCCAAGCATAGCCTCGATGGCTTTTGCATAGTAGGAAAGCTGTTGCGCGTGGCGCGCCTGAAGCTTTGCGGCGGCAAGGGGAGGTGCTGCCATTTCTTCGCGGGTCAGATAGTCGGTCTTGTAGTCGCAAAGAACGACCGATCCGTCCTCCTCCTCGAAGAAAAGGTCAATGACGCCCTGCACGGCGATGGTCTCGTCCTGCAGAAGGGCGGCTTTTTCTTTATCCTCTGTAAAATCGGAGGCGGGGAGGAAGATGTTGAAGCGTTGCTCGCGGTAGACGCGCTTGGCGTTTTTGATGCGCGCAAACAGCTTGCCGCCAAAGAAGGTCTCAAGCTGACGGACGTTTACAAGCGCGGCGTCCTCGCGCGCCATAAAGCGATCTTCGGCAAGTCGCGCTAATTCTTCCTTGACACCTGCCGAGAGCACGCGCTCAAAGTCGCAGAACTGCAAGAAGGTGTGAGTAGCCGTTCCGCGGTCGGCGGCGCTTGCGCGGGTCTTGATGGAAAAGCTTTCCGGCACGGTGAAGGCGGCTTCAAAAAGCTCGTCAAGATCGGCGCTTTCAAGCGTGGCGTCGTCGCCGCTTTCATCCAGCACTGCGGGGTAAAGAGCAGAAACCGAAAGCTTTGCGGGCAGCTCGGAGACGTGCTCGAAGGGATAGACGAAGGAGAAACGCTCCTTAAGGATTGCGACAAGCGCTTCATCTGCCTCAGGTGTGGAGATTTCTGTAGAAGCCTCTTCACAAGCAGGCTCGGACTCAATCGCATCGGGAATTATGCCGTCCGATACGATCCGGAGGGAAAGAACGCTTGCAAGCGCATCGGTGCCACCGCCATCCGCAATGGCGGCGAGGATCCAGTCAAGATACGACGTGGCCTTGATAATGCCGAAGGCCTTGCCGAACTCGGCGATGTTCTTGGCCTTTTCGTAATGCTTGTCGGGGTCTTTGACCTTGGCGGTGACGTACAGACGCTCTCTGGCGCGGGTCATAGCCACGTAAAGCACGCGCATTTCCTCCTCGCGCTCAAGACGGCTCTTTTGGTTGATGATGGCGCGGCGAACGGGGGTGTCGTAATAGCCGAGTCCCGATTCGTCATGCAGACAGAAGCCGATACCGATGGCGGGGGCAAACTGAATGCGGTCACGCTTGAAATTGACGTTGAATTTTTTGGCTGTTCCGTAAATAAAGCAAACGGGGAACTCCAAGCCCTTGGAGTGGTGAATGGAGATCAGGCGAACGGCATCCGCGCCCGAATCGCCACCCTCGCTTCCAATCTTGGTGCCCGAGTCGATGACCTGGTTGATGTAGCGGATAAAGCCGTACAGACCGCGGAATCCACCCGACTCAAAGCCACGGGCGTATTCGTAAAGGCGAAGCAGATTGCTCTCGCTGGCGTCTCTCATGGAAAGCACCGCAAAGTCGCGATAGAGCTCGCGGAGCAAACGGTCAACGGGAAGGGCGCGGGCGCGCTCTCGCCAAAGAGCAAGGGAGGCAAGGAACGCACAGCATTTGGCGGCAAGCCCGTCCTCGTTTTTGGAATACGCCTCCACCGCGTCAAAGAGGGACAGGTTGTCCTCAGCACTACGGCGGATGGTTACGATATCGTCCAGCGTAAAGCCGTAGAAGGGGGAGCAAAGCGTACCCGTCAAGGGAACGTCCTTTTGGGGATTGTCGATGGTGGAAAGCAGGGACAAAAGCAGAAGCACGTCGGGGTTCTCAAAGAAGCTTCGCTCCTCCGAGCTGCAGGCGGGAATGCCTGCGCGATGGAGCATATCCATCAGATCCGCCATCGGCGCCTTGCTTCGCATCAAAATGGCGATGTCCGAGGGGCGGATGGGCGTGCCGTCGGCTTTGCATTCGGTCAAAAGCCGCTTGATCTCGCCCACGATGTAAAGGGCTTCGGGATCTTCGACGGGAACGGCTTCTTCCTCCTCATCCTCCTCCTTTTCGGGCGCTTGCGCCAAAGCTACCACCACGCGAGGGGATGCATAACCCTCAAAGGGCGGCTTTTTGGAGAAAATGAGATCGTCGTCGTGAGAATACTCAATGCTTTCTCCGCAGTTGGTGAAGAGATAAGCGGAGATCAGATTGGAGAATCGAATGATATTTTCGTCGCAACGGAAGTTGTTGGACATAAAGATGGAATAGGCGTCGGACTCCGTGGAGCCAAGAAGGGGCATAGACCGCTTATAGGACGCGAAAATGGAGGGCTCGGCACCGCGGAAGCCGTAGATGCTCTGCTTGATATCGCCTACCATAAAGCGATTGTTCGGCTTTGCAATGGTGCGGAAGATCAGATCCTGCACCTCGTCGGTGTCCTGATACTCGTCAATATAGATCTCGTCAAACCGCTCGCGAAGATCGAGCGCCAAGGGCGTAGCTTTTCCGCTTTCATCCACGATCAGCTTCATAACGAAGCGGCGGATATCCGAGAAATCGCAAAGACCGCGCTGCAGCTTTTCCTGCAAAAGCTTTTTGTCAAAGGCGGAAAGAAAGCGATGGGCCGCGCCGCAGACCTCTGCGGTGGTCTTCATATGGTCGGCGATCTCCTCGGGGGCGGGATCGAAGAAGTCGCTCTTGAGCGCCTTCAACTGCTTTTGCGCATCGGTGCGCATATCCTTGAGACGCACGGTGTACTCGTCACAGTCGCGCACTGCCTTCAAGGAAATGGACTTGTGCGCCAGCAGAACCTCACGCGCCTCGGCGTAGTTGTTTTCCTCAACCAACGAAAGTACCTTTTCAACCGTCAGACGGTCATGCCGGAAAGAGGGCAAGTAGTTTGCGGAAAGCTTGACGTCATTTTCAAAATGTGCCTCTGCCGTCAGCATAATGTTGCGGAAATAAGAGAGGGTGGCGACGATCTCCTCCTTGGCCGCTTGGCCGTAGGGGGTCTCAAAAAAGTCCACGGCAAGAGACGCGCGCAGCTGGCTTTCACAGCCCTTCAGCATATCCACGCCGTCGCGGAAGGAAAGCAGCGTTTCATAAATGGAAATGAAGATATCAGTGATGCGATCGGTGCTCCGCACGTCGGCAAAATGGTCCACGAAATCCTCAAAATCGGGATCGGTGGCGTAGAATTCCTCAATCACGTCTTCCATAACGGCGCGGTAGAGAAGCGCCATCTCGGCGGTTTCCGCGATGCGGAGATTGCCGGGCAAAGACAGCTTCTGGAAGTTGCTCTTTAAGATATCGTAATAGAAGGAGTCGATGGTACAGATCTTGGCGCTGCCGAGAAGCATGATCTGGGAGGCAAGGTGGCGGTTGGCGGGGGCGTTCGCAAGGGCGTCCGAGAGAGCCGTGGAGATCTTGGCCTTCAGGTCTGCGGCGGCGGCTCTTGTAAAGGTTACTACAAGCAGACGGGAAAGATCGGCAGGGGATTCCTCGCGGGTCAGGCTTCGGATGATGCGCTCGGTGAGGGTTGCCGTCTTACCGGAGCCTGCGGCGGCGCTGACAAGAAGCGTCTTGTCACGGGTATTGATGGCAGAAAGCTGGGCTTCTGTCCAAGAAGGCTTTTTTGACATAGACAACTCCTTTCCGTCAGCCGATATCCGACGTATCGTTCTTCGCGTTTACGCGGCAGATCATTCTCATTTTACAATAGGTGCAGGGGGCGTCCTTCTGTGTAGGATCGCAGGTAACGGCACTGCCCGATTTCATTTCCAGGGCAATATTCCGTATGGTCTCCTTCAGCTCGTCCTCAAGGCTGCCAAGGCGTTCTTCGGTGATGAGCGCGTTGCCTTTTTTGGTATCGTCCTTAATGGTGATGCCGGCAAGAAGCGTTTTTTCGTGGCTTCTGCTGACGGCGTCCAGCACCTCGTCGGAATCCAGAAGAATGCCGGAGCGCTTCATTTCGGCGCCCGCAAGACGAAGCACGTCGGCCTCTGCCTTCTTTTCCTCCAGCTTAATGGCTGAGAACGCGGTGGACATATAGAGAGCACCGGCAGGAAGAAGCGGCGTGTCGGCGTCTACCCTCAGCTTCTCGCGAAGAAGCGGCGAGGTACTGTGGCAAACGGCAAAGAGATACAGAAGAAGCTGGGTGTTGAGACCCTTTTTAATATCCTCAAAGGAGAACTGCTTGCTACCCGTTTTATAGTCCACAACCTTGATATAAACGCGGTCGTCGCGACGGAACACGTCGATGCGGTCGACAACACCGTAGATATTTACCGTGCTGCCGTCGGCAAGCTCGATAGTGGGGGCTTCGATGCCGTCCTTTCCGATGCGCGCCTCAAAGAGGGCAGGGACGAAATCGCTGTCGCCAAACTCGCGGTAAAGGTCAAGGGCAATGGCGACTGCCAGGCGGGAAAGTCGGGTAAACAGATGCGCAAGGCGCTTTCCAAGCGACTTCTTGCCGGGGTTGATCTCGGCTATGTAGCACTCGGTCTCGCGGATCACAAGACGGCGGATCTCGTCAAAGGATACGTCAGCGCGGAGTCCGTTTTCGTCGGTAACCGCCTTCATAAAGACCTCGAGGATGCGGTGGATGAAGGAGCCGGAATCTGAGAAGTTGAATCCGGCCTTTCCCGAATCCATCAGCTTCAGTACGTAGTTGCAGTAGTAGGAGAATTGGCAGGAAACGTACTTGTCGATGCGCGACTGGGTAAGGCTGATATTTTTGCCGAACACGGAGCGGGCGGTGTCCTCGCTTACCGAGCAGGTCTCGTTGCTGACGGAATGGGTGCCGCGCTCCAGAAAATCGGCGTAACGGGGATTCTCGGAGAGCACGGAGACAAGAGACTCATACACCTCGTCCTTGGGGAGAGAGGGCAGAGCCTCGAAAGCAAGCTCGGGGCACATCATTCTTCGGGTGGCGTCAAGCGCGCCGTATTCTTCCACCGGGACGTGAGGCAAAAGCTCGCATACGCGACGGATCGCAAGAGAAGGATAGCAAGCCTTGCCGGAAGCGTCGGTGTCGTGATACAGCATCACGACCTTATCGGACGCGGTGGTAAGGGCGCGGTAGCAATACATAAGCTCGTCTGTGGCGCCGTCCTTGGTGTCGCCCGAAAGCGCAATGCCAAGATCGGAGAGGGTGCGGCGGTCATTGTCCGAGAAAAAGCCCTTGTCGGACACGCGGGCAGGGAACTCGCCGTCGCACACACCAAGAAGAATGGCACAGCGGATGCCGCTTGCACGGAGCATAGAGGCAGATCCGATCATTACCTCGTCGGCGGCGGTGGGAATGGTGCCGATCTCGGTATTGTTCAGAACGAGACGGAGGGCGGTGGAGAATTCTTCGACCGACATCTTCTCGTCGCCGATGGCGGCCGCGATCTTGGCAAGAACGTCAAGAAGTGCGCGGAAGGTAGCGGCTGTTTCCGCGGCCTCCTTTTTGTCGCCTCTTTGCATAGCACGGATGGCGAAGGTCTTCATTCGCTCGGCCACGTTCATATTCTCAAGGAAGGCGCGAAGCGCTTCGCAGAGTCCTGACACCGTTTCCGATTCGTTCAACTGCAGGAAAAGCGCGAGAAGCGGCTCGGTTACCGCCGCCTTTACGCGGTTTGCCGTCACAAGCATATCCTCGCCGCGAGGAGACACGGTGGCGGTATACCCCTCGGGATTCATTGTCCAGAAATCCTCAAGGAACTTGGAGCCGTTGATGTTCCAGATGCTGACGTAATTTTCAAAGATATCGGCATCACGGGGCGCAATGTCGGGAATGCCCGATTTGACGTAGGCCATAACGTCGTTCATTCTCCAGTTTCGCGACTTGATGTTCAGCGCGGAAAGGAGCATCGATACAAGGGGCTTTGTGGGAAGATCGGTCTTCTCGGAGAAGAAGAAGGGGATCTCTGCTTTTTCAAAGGCAGAGTCAATAATGCCGCGGTAACTGTCCGCGTTTCTGGCAATAACGGCGATCTCACGCCGACGATAGCCCGACTGAAGCAGAGAAAGCACGGTGTTTGCCGCCGCCTCAGCCTCGGCATAAGGCGTAGCGCAACGAAGGACAGATACGGAACGGGGCTCCTTCTCGTCCATTTCGGGAAGAGACGCGGCGGTGGTCTCGAAATTCCAAAGGGAGCGACCAATGCGGCAAAGCTCCTCGGAGGCAAAGCGATGGAAGGTGTCAAGGATCACAGCTTCATATTTTTCGCCGGCATCGGTCATTAGCCGTTTGGCCGTTTCCTTGATGCCGGAAAGTGCCATGGCACTCGACAGAGGGGAGTCAATACCCAGCGTCACCGTCACGTTGTCCGCTTGGGCAAACAGTCGGCGGATCACGCGGTATTCCTGCGCGGTGAAGCTTGTGAAGCCGTCTATGTAGACGTTGTAGCCGTTAAAATAACGGTGCTTTTCCAAAAGCTCCGCAAGCTTTCCAAGGTCATCGGCATTGTCATCGAATGCTCCTTTGACCATACCCTCATAGGCGGCGTAGACAAGCGAAAGATCCGAAAGCTTGGCGCGAAGGGCGCTTTCTCTCGGAAGCTTGTCCACCGCTCCCGCAAGGGCGGTGGCGCTTACGTTATACGCCTTGAATTCGTGCACCTGGGAGAGCATCATGGCAGGAAGCGCCGTGTCCGTTGCGGCACGGGTGCCGTACTCGGTGAGCGAGCCTGTAAGATCCCGAAGGGTCTGCCACATCAGAAGATGCTTGATCCCGGGTGTGATATAGTGATAGGAGAGACCGCCGAACACGCGGAACAGCTTATTGGCAAGACGGGTGAAGTTTACCACCTCAAAGGTCAACTGGGCGGAGGGGGGCAAAAGCGCAAGCATAGCGCGCTCAGACTCCACCGTCTGCTGTTCGGGAACGATGAGAAGCGACGGGCGGCCGCACCTCGCGTCTTCCTTGATCTTTTCGGTTATCCAAGTGGTCTTTCCCGTGCCGGGGAGACCGAAAACAAAGCGGATCATAGTTTCTCCTTTGCTAATATATCAGGATCAGCCGTTTGGCTTTTTTGGTAAGAACGTGCTTTCGAAGTGAAAAATAGTAGTGCCTGCGAACGAGAAAAAGGTTGTCCCGTTCTTCTCTCAAATGAAGATACCGACGGGTCTCAAAAACGCCGCGGGAAGAAAACAGATAGGGGGAAACCACCACGACTATGGAGCTTTCTTTGGTGGAAAGATCCAGAAGATTGGCGCGCCAGAAGGCTCCGCTCTCAAACTCACGGCTTCGCTCGGGAAATATGACGTAAACCGTTTTTCCCTCTATCTTGCGTGCCATTCGCTGGTTTGCCTCCCGATAACGAAGCGGTGCTTCGGCAAGTAAGGAAAGAACGGCCATCGCAACGATAGGAGCAAGAAGGGCGGACGCAACCACGGCGGCGTACAAAATCGTGTGGGTGCTGATGAGAAGGAGGATCCAGGGGAGCAGACGAAGGGCGGTGGTAACCAAGCGAAACCGCCGAAAATATTTGATCCATCGCTCCCAAAGCTGAAAGACCTTGGATGATCGGATCAGCCCCACGAAGAAGGAAAAATAATCGGGACTCTCGGATAAGCGACTGAAGGATGCCCGTAAGAAAAAGTTATTCTCGCTCCTCCGCGCCGTTTGATCTTTCATAAAGGTGCTCCGTTACCGAAAGATTGCGGAGAATGACGTCGCGACCGCGCCAGGCATAGGCACGGGCGGCAAACTGCTCGTCCGTCATATCTTGGATCCGCCGGTATGTAAGACGGGGCAAGGGGTCTTTATGAAAGAAGGGAATGGGTGAGGTGATAGTACCCGTCGTTAAAGCCTTCCTTGTGTGGGGGCATACCTCTTGACAGACGTCACATCCCCAGACGGAGCCGCAGGCGGCAATTTGCGCCTGCTCGTCTTCATTGAGTGAGCCCTTTTTCTGTGTCAGGGCGGAAAGACACTCCGCTACCGTTCCCGATGCCAAGGGGCAGGCGGCAAGGCAGGCGCCGCATCCCTCGCACGTACGGGGGGAAGGGAGCAAATTGGTTTTTGGCGGCGTGGCGCTTGTGATCAGCTCGCCGAGAAAGACGTAAGAAGAATATTTCTCGGTGATCAGAAGATGATTTTTTCCGATCACGCCAAGCCCCGCACGCGCGGCCGCCTCTCGCTCGTCAATGGGAGAGTGGTCGGCAAAAAGCGTAAACCGAGCCGACGGATATTCCGCTTCCAATATGGGGAGGATGGCGTCGGAAAGCTCCTTGATAAACAGATGATAATCACGGCTCACCGCATAGCGGGAGCAATTGCGGTCAGAAGCCTCACAGAAGGGGGTGTGATAGGGAATGGCAAAGATCACGGCAGTGCCGTTTTCGTCGATGCCGACGCGCTTCAGCAGATACGGGCGGTTCACGGTACAGTCCCGAAGGGCGATGGGGGCGGAAAGCTCGATTCCACGTTCCGACAGTAAGCCTTGGATTCGATCAAACACAGGCACACCTCCTTTTGCAATCTTCTTTCCACTATTATACCATACAATGATCAAAAAATGTTGGTTACGGGAAAATTTATTCAACACAATTTTGTCGATCCGTCAAACTTTCGTCACAAAAATCTATTATAATAAATTTGTAACCTGAAGAAAGGTGGTATGAAGATGAATCAAAATGATTTTGACAACAATTCGTCCGGGCAAAGCCCGTTTGACGGATATGAGGTATATTCTAAGCAGTATACCCCGAGTGACAACGGCTATACGGAGCAGAAGAACAATACGGTAGAGGAGAAGTCGACGCGCGGCGCGCGCAGTCGGATGCTTTCCGTGGTCTGCATTACGCTTGTCATTGTACTGGTATGCACGACGGCGCTTTTCGTTTCTATGAAGGTCGCTTTCTCGTATTACGAGGCGCTCTTTGAATCGTACGAGGAAACGCAAGTGATCGAAACACAGGACAATGCCGAAAGTGACAGTTCGCCCTTGACCGATACGGAACCCCAGGCGGAAACGGAAAACTTTTTCTTCTCCTCCGAGGAGGATACCGACATCAAATTGTCCGACACCCCCGCTGAGACGACGGACGGTAACGTGGGCGATCCCGATCTTAGCAAGGCAGATGTAGTGGCACTTGTCGCCGACTCGGTGGTGGAGATCACCACGGCAGAGATCCAGTGGAACGGTCTTGCCTATCAGAGCGGTGCGGGTAGTGGTGTTATCGTAAATGCCAGCGGTATTGTGATCACTAACAATCACGTAATCGAGGGCGCAACGAATATTGCCGTGCGATTGACCAACGGTAACGTTTACGAGGCGACCTTGGTAGCAACCGACGCCGAGACCGATATCGCGGTTCTGAAATTTGAGCCTGCAGAGAAGCTGACAGTGGCGGTTCGCGGAAACAGCGATAATATCAGAGTTGGTGAAGAGGTCCTTGCCATCGGTAACCCCCTCGGAATGCTCGGCGGTACCGTGACCAACGGAATCGTAAGCGCTTTGGGACGTGAGGTTACGGTGGAGGGAGAAACAATGACCCTTCTGCAGCATAACGCGGCGATCAGCCCCGGTAACTCGGGCGGTGCGCTCTTCAATATGCGCGGCGAGCTGATCGGCATCGTGAATGCCAAATACTCCAGCAGCGGTGCCGAGGGACTTGGCTTTGCCATTCCTATGAACACGGTAATGGAGGTATATGAGGATCTTTGTGAATTCGGATACGTCAAGGGACGCGCCGATCACGGTATTACCGTGGCGACTGACCGTTATTACGTGTTCCAGGGCTATATCTACATTTACAGCTCCCGATATACGGACGAGCTGAAGTACGGCGATCGCCTGCTTTCGATCGGTGGCAAAACGCCCACGTCTATCGAAGAGGCATACACGCTGCTCGATCAGTATGATATCGGCGAGACGGTAGAGATCACCGTGGTCAGAAACAATCAGCAGATCCGGGTTTCCCTTGAGATCCGCGAATACGAGCCCCAATCCTGAATATAACACAAGCCGCGGAGAGGAAATTTTCGCGGCTTTTTCTCAAAGGCATTGCAAAATGACGTAAAATATTATATAATAATATATCCGGAAAGGAAGTGAAATGCCAATGTATCATATCTTAGTTGTAGACGATGAGGTCAGGATCCGAAGTATGATCCGCAAGTATGCCGAGTTTGAGGGGCATACCGTGACCGAGGCGGGCGACGGAATGCAGGCTGTTTTCCTTGTGAGAAACGGAACCTATGACATTGTTATTATGGACATTATGCTGCCGGAGCTTGATGGATTTTCCGCTTGCCGTGAAATCCGGAAGCAATCACAGATCCCCATTATTATGCTTTCCGCAAGGGGAGAGGAATACGATAGAATCAACGGCTTTGAGGTGGGAATCGACGATTACGTGGTCAAGCCCTTCTCGCCCAAGGAGCTGATGCTCCGAGTGGAGGCGGTTATGAAGAGAACCCGCCGAAGCGTAGCGACAAACGAACAGATCAACCAGGTGGTGGAGCTGGACGGCGGCGGACTTCGCGCCGATCTTACCGCACGGATCGTTTGGGTTGATGGCGCGCGTGTGGAGATGTCCCCCAAGGAATATGACCTTTTCTTCTATTTGATTGCTAACAAAAATATAGCGCTGTCCCGCGAAAAGCTGATCTCCGAGGTTTGGGGATACGATTTCTACGGTGACGCGCGGACCCTTGATACCCATATCAAGCTGCTCAGAAAAAGCCTTGGTCGCTACGCGGAGCGCATCGTGACTCTGCGAGGCGTGGGCTATCGATTTGAGGGAAGATAAAACATAAGAAAGGAGAGCCAATATGCAAAGCGCGGATACCGTACGGAAGCAGTCGAAAAGAACCATCGGCATCGGCTGGAAGCTGTTTGCTCTCCTGCTTGCGTTCGTAATTTTGATGCTGGGCGTGATCTGGCTTTTTCAGGTTCGTCTTTTGGACTATTTTTATAAGCAGACCAAGTACCGCGAGCTTGAGGCCATCTCCGAAATGCTTGCCGAGTACGTAGGTAGTGACGCATTGGATGAGGCGACCTATTCCTGCGCGGTGGACTATTCCACTTGTATTCGTATTTTCCGGCAGAACAATCAGATTGCCGTTGAGGTGGCAAGTGCGGACGTTTCTATGGAATGTCTCATTCACGGCGTTCCGCAGAGTACGCTGAACGAATATTACCGAAGCGCCAAGGAAAATGGCGGCGTTTATGCCGCGACAAAAGAAATGAATCCGAAGCTTGGCACCTTCTGGAGTGAAAACGCGCCCCAGAATCAGCCGCTTTTTAACATTGTTGAAACCCACGATAATGCGGTCGGTATGGTGTATAACGTCATTGTGACAGATGACGAGGGGGTTGAGTATATGATCATGCTCAATGCGGCGCTGACCCCCGTTTCCGCAACGGTTCATACCCTTGAGACCCAGTTTATATGGATCGCGTGTGTGCTTTTAGTTGCCGCCATTCTTTTGGCTTTCGTGATTTCGCGAAACATTTCCAAGCCGATAATCAAAATGAACCGCGCCGCAAAAAAGCTTGCGGAAGGGCGGTATGACGTAGACTTCGACGGACGTGGCTACAGAGAGATCCGCGAGCTTGCGGATAGCTTGAACTTTGCCGCGGAGGAGCTGTCAAGAACCGATATGCTTCAGCGCGAGCTTATTGCCAACGTGTCCCACGACCTTCGAACGCCCCTGACGCTGATCCGCGGCTATACCGAGGTGATGCGCGATATTCCCGGCGAGAATACGCCCGAGAATCTTGGTGTGATCGCGGAGGAGGCCAACCACTTGAGCGAGCTTGTAAACGATATGCTGGATCTTTCCCGCATTCGTTCCGGCGTGCGCCAGCCCGAGGTGACTGACTTCTGTCTGACCGACGCGGTCAAGGAGGTTATGGATCGCTACGAGGCGCTTGTCCGAAACGACGGCTACCGCATCGATTTTATCGCGGACGGGGAAGCGTGGATCACGGCAGACCGTGTAATGATCCTGCAGGTGGTCTATAATCTCATTAACAATGCCATTCACTATTCCGGTGAAGAAAAATTCGTGCAGGTGACACAAACGGTTGGCGAGAACGACGTTCGCATTTCGGTGATCGACCGCGGAGAGGGCATCTCTCCCGAGCAGATCGACCGTATATGGGATCGTTATTATAAGGTTGACCGCGTGCATAAACGGGCGGCGGTTGGTACCGGTCTCGGTCTTTCCATCGTAAAGGGAATTCTCGAGGGTCACCGAGCCACCTACGGCGTAGAGTCTGCCGAGGGTGTGGGCAGTTGCTTCTGGTTCTCGCTCCCCCTGTGTAAAGAAATTCATAACGACGACAATGCGGAGGATCTGACGTGAAAAAAATAAGCTTTATCATTCGCATTGTGCTTTTGACGATGTGTGCCGCGGTATTTCTCGTAAGCGCGGGTATGCTTGTGAAGATCATGATCGGCTATCGTGAGGCGGACAAAACCTACGAAAGCATCAACGAGGGCTTCGAAACGTTGTCTCCTGAGGAGGCGACCGAGTCCGAAGCCGAGCAAGAGGATGAAGATCCGGAGGAAGAGGCTTACGTGGTCTACCGCACGGATATGACCGAGCAAATGCGGAAGCAATACGACTATCTGATGGAGTTGAAGGCGCAGTATCCCGACGTGGTGGGATATATCAGCATTCCGTCCATCTCCATCAACTATCCCGTGGTATACACCGGTAACAACGATTATTATCTGAATCATCTGATCACGGGTGAGGAGAGCGCCAGCGGCTCTATCTTCTTGGACTACCGTTGCGATCCCAGTGCTCTTACGGCAAAAAACACAGTTCTTTACGGGCATAATATGAACAATGGCTCGATGTTCCATAACATTGAGGACCTGTTTTCGCTGGAAGCCTTTTTGAAGGCGGAGGTGGAATATATCTGTGAGGAGGGCATTTTTCTCTATAAGCCCTTGTCGGTATATCGCTCCGATGCCACCTATCCCTTTGCCCGATATAAGTTTGCGACGCTTGAGGATTATCTGGAGTTCTGCATCACCGCGGTGAAAAAATCCAGATTTACCGAGAGCGAAAAGGTGAATTACGCAATAGATTCTTCGGTGATCACACTGATCACCTGTACCAACTCCATTACCTCAAAAACGGGTCGGTACGTATACCAAGCGGTGCTGGATACCGTATATCTTGTGGAGGATTAAATTGAAAGATGTGATTCAAGCGCTTCTTTGCCCGGTGTGCGGCGCGCCTATGGCAGAGAGCGATGACAAAAAGAGCATCCTCTGTGAGGGAGGTGCCCGTGGGAACCGTGTAAGCCGCCGCCATTGCTTCGATCGCGCGGCAAGCGGCTACGTGAACCTTGCGCCGCCCGCGCAAAGCCTGTCGGGTGATTCCCGTGAGGCGGTACGCTCCAGAACCCGTTTTTTGGATACCGATTGCTACGCGCCCATTCGGGACGCGGTCTGCGAAATGATCGACCGCTATTGCGGCGACGGGATCGTTGTGGATGCAGGCTGCGGAGAAGGGTATTACACTGCGGCGATGGCGAAGCACGCAGCAGGGGTGATCGGCTTTGATCTTTCCAAGTTCGGCATCGACACGGCGGCAAAACGCGCGCGTCGTGAAGGACTTGACAATGCCTTGCTCGCCGTTTCCGGTATTTATGAAATACCGCTTCGTGACGGATGCGCCAAGGGCGTAGTGAGCCTGTTTGCTCCCTGTGCCGAGGAGGAATTTTCCCGTGTGCTTCAGTCCGGCGGCGTTGTGATCGCGGTAGGTGCCGGTGAAGATCATCTGCTCGGACTGAAAAAGGCGATCTATGACGAGGTGTATAAAAATACACCCCGAGAGGATATGCCGAAATCGATGAAGCTTCTTGAAGAGAAGCGCGTGACCTTTACCATTACGCTGACGGAGAACGGCGCTATCCGCGATCTGTTCTCTATGACGCCGTATTATTATCGGACGAGCGAGGCGGATCTTGCCAAGCTTGCCGCACTTGACAGCCTCGAAACTGAGATAGACGTGACGGTTTCCGTCTATCGAAAAGACTGACCCGAAAGGAAAGAAGAATGAAATTTTCTGTCTGCATCCCTATGTACAATGAATCGTCTATTATTGCCGAGACGGCGAAAACGCTCTCGGCCTTTATGGGCGCGCATTTTAACGATTATGAGATCCTGTTTTCGGATGACGGAAGCACAGACGGTTCTGCCGATATCGTGAAGTCGCTTTCTCTGCCAAACGTCCGCGTGGTGGGATATGCCGACAATCGCGGAAAGGGAAGCGCGGTGCGCGAGGCGATGCTGGCGGCTGACGGCGACGTGGTGATGTTCACCGACTCGGATCTTGCTTACGGTACGGATGTGATCCTGGAGGTAGCCAAGCGAATGACCGAAGAAGGGGCGCCTGATATGCTTGTGGGCTCCCGTAATTTGTCTGAGGACGGATATGAAGGTTATACGACGGTAAGACGCTTGGCTTCCAAGGTATATATTAAGCTCCTGTCTTCTGTTGGCGGATTTCATCTTTCCGACTCTCAGTGCGGATGTAAGGCCTTTTCGGGAAAGGCGGCGCGAGCCATATTCTCCCGCGCTGAGGTGAATGGCTTTGCCTTTGATTTTGAGACCATTCTTATTGCGGAAAAATTGGGTCTTTTCATCAGCGAGTTTCCCGTCAAAGTTATCAATCACAGGGCCTCAAAGGTGCACCTTATAGCCGATGCGTTGCGGATGCTGAAAGAGGTAGTTTCCATTAAAAAAAGAGTGGCCAAAATACGTCTTGACGACTGATGTATAAATTTCGATTTTTTTGTAAAAACATTCAAAAATTCTCTTGACAATACCCCCGGAAAGTGCTACAATATCAGCATAGTTTCATATTCAATTCAAAGGCTGTGACCGAGAAGAAGTAAGTGAGAAAGACACGCGTAGAGAGTTGTCGGTTGGTGTAAGACAACGGTGCTTCTTGCCGAAATACATTTCGTGAGCCGCACACCGAAAGGACACGAGTAGGCTGTGACGGGTGCGCCCGTGATCGCGCCGGGGTATTTTTGTACCCGATAAGGCCGTGCGCTGTGAGGCGGCGGTAAATTGAGGTGGTAACACGGATTTATATTCGTCCTCTGTAAAACATTTTACAGGGGCGTTTTTTATAGCCCCGGAAAGGGAGGTAGTAAAAATGGATATGGTGCTCAAGGTCGGTTTGCTGGTCATTTTCTTTGGCGTGATGGTGGCTGTCGGTCTTTATTGCCGTAAAAATTCCACAGACGTTCGTGGCTTCGTGCTTGGCGGTCGCGCCGTTGGCCCGTGGCTTACGGCATTCGCATACGGTACCTCATACTTTTCGGCGGTTATTTTCGTAGGCTACGCGGGTCAGTTCGGTTGGAAATTCGGCGTTGCCTCCACGTGGATCGGTATCGGAAACGCGCTTCTTGGCTCTTTGCTTGCCTGGATCGTTCTCGGACGCCGCACGAGACTGATGAGTCAACATCTTGAAACCTCCACTATGCCCGAGTTTTTCGGGAAGCGTTACAAGAGCCCCGCGCTTAAGATCGCGGCCTCGGTTCTTGTGTTTGTGTTCCTCATTCCTTACACCGCCTCTCTTTACAACGGACTTTCCCGTCTGTTTGAAATGGCATTCCCCGGCATCAGCTACAACGTCTGCGTTATCGTAATGGCGGTGCTGACGGGTATCTACGTGATTGCCGGCGGCTATATGGCTACCGCCATCAACGACTTCATTCAGGGACTTATTATGCTCTTCGGCATCGTGATGGTCATCGTTGCGGTGCTGAAGACCAACGGCGGCTTCAACGAGGCGCTTTCGGGTCTTGCTTCCGTGCAGGTGGGCGACAACGCACCCGGCGCGTTCAGCTCCTTCTTCGGCCCCGATCCGCTGAATCTCTTCTTCGTTATCATTCTTACCTCGCTCGGTACATGGGGTCTTCCTCAGATGGTACAGAAATTTTACGCCATCAAGAGCGAGAAGGATATTACCAAGGGAACGGTGATCTCAACCGTGTTTGCCCTTGTGGTTGCCGGCGGATGCTACTTCCTCGGCGGCTTCGGCCGACTCTTCTCGGATAAGCTGAACGTAAGCGGCGATATGCCCGCGGGCGGATACGATTCCATCATCCCCACGATGCTTGAGAATCTTCCCACCATCGTGATCGCGGTGGTGATCGTTCTGGTGCTTTCCGCGTCTATGTCTACACTTTCCTCTCTCGTTCTTGCTTCCAGCTCCACGTTGACGTTGGATATGATCAAGGGTCACGTGGTAAAGAAGATGAGCGAGAAAAAGCAGATCTTCATTATGCGCGTGCTGATCGTTGTGTTCATCGTGATCTCTGCTGTCATCGCCATCAATAAGGATAAACTGGGATACATCGCCGATATGATGGGAATCTCCTGGGGCGCACTTGCGGGTGCATTCCTCGCGCCCTTCCTGTGGGGTCTTTACAACAAAAAGGTTACTGCGGCGGCGTGCTGGGCAAGCTTTGCCTTTGGCGCAGGTCTTATGATCGCCAATATGCTGTTCCGCGGCTCTTTCCCCGCGATCCTGCAATCTCCTATCAATAGCGGCGTCATCGCAATGCTGGGCGGACTTGTGATCGTTCCCGTGGTCAGCCTCATTACCCCCAAGATGAAGAACGAAGAGGTAGAGGAGATCTTCTCCTGCTACCAAAAAGAAGTGAAGGTAACGTCCAAGGAATCTCTTGGCGAATAAAATAACGGCAGGACAGCCTTGCTCCTGACCTTTGAAAGGAAACACCATGCCTATTACCGATATCTTACAGAAAAATGCGGATTTTTATCCGGGTGACGTGAGTCTTGTGGAGATCAATCCCCAGTTGGAAAAGCAGACCCGCCTTACCTGGCAGGAATATGCGCTGATCGAATCCAACCCCAACGAGGCGTACCGTCGCGAAATTACCTGGGGCGAGTTTAATAAAAAGGCGAATCGCTTTGCCAATCTGCTTCTGACCCGTGGTGTGAAGAAGGGAGACAAGGTCGCGATCCTCTTGATGAACTGCATTGAGTGGCTTCCCATTTACTTCGGTATCCTCAAGGCGGGTGCGCTGGCGGTTCCGCTGAATTACCGTTATGCCGCAGACGAGATCAAATACTGTCTTGAGCTTTCCGACTCGGATTTCATTATCTTCGGTCCGGAATTTACGGGACGTATTGAGCAGATCTGCGCGCGCGTAAAGCGCATCAAGACCTGGCTCTACGTGGGTGAGGACTGTCCCACCTTTGCGGAGAGCTACGATAATCTGGTTTCGTATTGCTCCTCCAAGAGCCCCCATATCAAGCTGACCGATGATGACGACGCGGCGATTTATTTCTCCTCGGGAACCACAGGCTTCCCCAAGGCGATCATCCATAAGCACAGAAGCCTTATGCACGCGGCAATGGTGGAGCAGAATCACCATTCCCAGACCAAGGACGACGTGTTCCTTTGCATCCCGCCCCTCTATCACACGGGCGCGAAGATGCACTGGTTCGGCAGCTTCCTTGTGGGCGGCAAGGCGGTGCTCCTCAAGGGTATCAAGCCCGAGTGGATCCTGAAGACGGCAGCGGAAGAGAAGTGCTCTATCGTTTGGCTTCTCGTTCCGTGGGCGCAGGATCTTCTGGACTCCGTGGAGCGCGGCGAGCTGAAGCTTGAGGACTATGATCTGTCTCATTGGCGACTGATGCACATCGGTGCACAGCCCGTTCCCCCCAGTCTCATTCGTCGCTGGAAGCAGTATTTCCCGAACCACGCGTATGACACCAACTACGGTCTCTCCGAGTCCATCGGTCCCGGTTGCGTGCACCTTGGCGTGGAGAACGAGCATAAGGTAGGCGCTATCGGTAAGGCCGGATTTGGTTGGCAGACCAAGATCGTTGACGAGCACGGCAACACCGTGGAGCGGGGCGACGTTGGTGAGCTTGCGGTCAAGGGTCCCGGTGTTATGACGGCTTACTATAAGGACGAGAAGGCAACGAACGACGTGCTTCGCGACGGCTGGCTCTTCACGGGCGATATGGCAACCGAGGACGAGGACGGCTTTATCTTCCTGGTTGACAGAAAGAAGGACGTTATTATCTCGGGCGGTGAGAATCTGTATCCCGTTCAGATCGAGGACTATCTGCGCCGCAACGATAAGATCAGCGACGTGGCCGTTATCGGTCTTCCCGATGCAAGACTTGGCGAGATCGCCACGGCGATCATTCAGGTCAAGGAGGGGATGATCATGACCGAGGAGGAGGTTGAGGACTTCTGTCTTGACCTTCCCAGATACAAGCGTCCCCGCAAGGTTATTTTTGCCGACGTACCCCGTAATCCCACGGGTAAGATCGAGAAGCCCAAGCTTCGCGAGATCTACTGCGGCGGAAGCCTTGTTGCACAGCAAAACGAAATCTAACCACAAAGAGGTATCTACATATGAAGAAATTAATGCTTGGTAATGCGGCGGTGGCACAGGGTGCCTACGAAGCAGGCGTCAGCGTCGTGGCTTCCTATCCCGGAACCCCCAGCACCGAGATTACCGAAAATATCGTAAAATACGAGGAGATCTACGCCGAGTGGTCGCCCAACGAGAAGGTTGCGGCTGAGGTTGCCATCGGTGCCTCTATCGGTGGTGCCAGAAGTATGTCTTGTATGAAGCACGTTGGTCTGAACGTTATGGCAGACCCCGTGTTCACCGTAAGCTATACCGGTGTCAACGGCGGACTTGTGTTCTGCGTGGCTGACGACCCCGGTATGCACTCCTCCCAGAACGAGCAGGATTCCCGTCACTACGCGAAGGCGTCCAAGATCGCCATGCTTGAGCCCGCGGATTCCTCCGAGTGCAAGGAGTTCACCAAGCTTGCCTACGAGCTTTCCGAGCAGTTTGATACGCCTATGTTCCTTCGCTTGTCCACCCGTGTTTCTCACTCTCAGAGCCTTGTTGAGGTTGGCGAGAGAGCCGAGGTTGCCCTCAAGCCCTATGAGAAGAACATTGGTAAGTACGTTATGATGCCCGCAAACGCGGTCAAGCGCCACGTTGAGGTAGAGAAGAGAACCGAGGCTCTCGTAAATTACGCGGAGACGGCTGCCATCAATACCGTTGAGGACAACGGATCCAAGATCGGTGTTATCTCGGCAGGTATCTCTTATATGTACGCCAAGGAAGCACTCGGTGATAACGTTAATTACCTGAAGCTGGGTATGGTATGGCCGCTTCCCGAGAAGCTGATCCGCGACTTTGCCGCAAAGGTAGATAAGCTCTACGTGATCGAGGAGCTGGATCCCTTCATTGAGGAGCACTGCCGTGCGATGGGTCTTGAGGTCATCGGCAAGGAGAAGTTCACGCTGCTTGGCGAGTACACGCCGAACGTCATCCGCTCCGTGGTTCTTGGCGAGTCTGCTCCCGACTGCATCCTGCCCGAGGATAATCTGCCCGCCCGTCCGCCCGTTCTCTGCCCCGGCTGCCCGCACAGAGGCACCTTCTACGTCTTGCAGAAGCTGGGTCTGACCGTTTCGGGC
>JAZLBM010000007.1:0-1831 GCA_045613705.1 Eubacteriales bacterium
CTCCTCGGCGGCCAAGGGCGAGAGCATCGCCGACACGGCAAAGGTCATCAGCTGCTATGCTGACATTATGACCATGCGCCATCCCCAGGAGGGCGCTCCCTACGTGGCATCGCTCAACGCCACCATCCCCGTGATCAACGCGGGCGACGGCGGACATTGCCACCCCACCCAGACCCTGGCCGACCTTCTCACCATTCACCGCGAGAAGGGAAGACTGAAGGATCTGACCGTAGGCTTCTGCGGCGACCTGAAGTACGGCAGAACGGTACATTCCCTCATTGCCGCCCTTGCCCGTTACACGGGAATCAAGCTGGTGCTCATCTCCCCCGAGGAGCTTCGCGTACCCAGCTACGTGCGCTATGAGGTCATTGAAAAGAACGGAATGGCGTATACCGAGGTCACCGACCTTGAGGCGGCCATGCCCGAGCTTGACATTCTCTATATGACCCGCATTCAGCGTGAGCGCTTTGCCGATCCCGATGAGTACGAGCGTCTGAAGGACGTCTACGTGCTGACGGTGGATAAGCTTGCAAGCGCCAAGCCGGATCTTGCCATCCTTCACCCCCTGCCTCGCGTCAACGAGATCAGCGTAAAGGTGGACGACGATCCTCGCGCGTGCTATTTCAAGCAGGCGCTGAACGGTAAGTACATGAGAATGGCGCTGATCCTTCGACTGCTTGAGGATGCTAAGAATGGCGTCAATCAGCCTGAGGCCGAGGGCGAGCGCATCGTAGACACCCTTAAGTGTCAGAATCCCGTATGTATTACCCGCACCGAGCAGGAGCTGGCGCACGTCTTCCGTGTGGTAGACGCCGAGCGCGGTATCTGCCGTTGCCTGTATTGTGAATCCAAACAAATCTTGCAAAACAAAGGAGAATAAGATCATGGCAAAGTTTATTAACGAGCCTTCCCATACTTTTAACGAATATTTGCTGATTCCCGGATACTCCTCCTCCGAGTGTGTTCCCGCAAACGTCAGCCTCAAGACCCCTCTTGTTAAGTTCAAGAAGGGCGAGACCCCTGCTATCACTATGAACATTCCCATGATCTCCGCTATCATGCAGGCCGTTTCCGGCGACAGACTTGCCGTGGCACTTGCTACCGAGGGCGGCGTGGCCTTCATTTACGGCTCCCAGTCCATCGCGGATCAGGCGGCTATGGTAAAGAGAGTCAAGGAGCACAAGGCGGGATTTGTGAAGAGCGATTCCAACCTCAGTCCCGAGGCTACTATGGCGGATTGCGTTGCTCTGAAGGAAGCAACCGGTCACTCCACCATCGCCATCACCGAGGACGGCACCGCAGAGGGTAAGCTTGTGGGTATCGTTACGGGTCGCGACTACCGCGTTAGCCGTATGGATCCTACCACCAAGGTTTCCACCTTTATGACTCCCTTTGAGAAGCTGGTAACGGCTCCTCTTGGAACCTCCCTCAAGGAAGCAAACGACATTATCTGGGATCATAAGCTTAACAGCCTTCCCATTATCGACGATAAGCAGAGACTTTGCTCCTTCGTATTCCGCAAGGACTACGATCAGCATAAGCAGAATCCCAACGAGCTTCTTGACGCGCAGAAGAGATACGTAGTCGGCGCCGGTATCAACACCCGTGACTACGCCGAGAGAATTCCCGCTCTTGTTGAGGCAGGTGTTGACGTTGTATGTATCGACTCCTCCGAGGGCTTCTCCGAGTGGCAGGCAAGAACCATCAAGTGGGTTCGCGATAACTACGGCGACACCGTAAAGATCGGTGCAGGTAACGTGGTTGACGCGGCAGGCTTCCGCTTCCTTGCGGAGTGCGGCGCTGACTTTATCAAGGTCGGTATCGGCGGCGG
>JAZLBM010000008.1:0-8064 GCA_045613705.1 Eubacteriales bacterium
AGAACAGGATCTCAAGGAGTGGATCACGGGACAGAACTCGGACGGTCTCAGCGAAGGCTTCGAACAGCAAGAGATCTATTTTGAAAACGGTCGGTACGGACGATTTATGTACGTCAGCTTCTGGAATTTCGATGATGATTATTTCGTCGATAACGAAACCGAATTTGAGGAACGCCTCGAAAACCAAAGCATGGAAATGGGAGGTATGTGATGGCACTGCTGTTCTCCCATGTTCGGGCATCCGCACCCGACGGAAGCGAAGCGGAATTTCTCGTGAAAGGTATTCCGAGAGATTACGATGACCTCGAAAACTACACAGCGTTCGAAGAATTTTTGGGAGAGCTTGATGGAGAAACTGAAATCAGCGTTCGCGCCGGTAACGCCCGTTTTATGTGCATAGACGATATGTCTCTTGATGAAAACGGAGATGTTTTGCCGATCAAGATGACCAAGGAATGGAAGATGGATTTCAAAGACAATGCGGGATGCTTCTGATTCGATGAGGCTGTCATCAAAATCATAGAATTTGTGGTAAATACGGAAAATATCACCATGTATGTATAAGCGAAACTGCCGAAGCAATGAAAACGGAGAAGATTGCAACGAAAGGCAATTATATCTAAAAAACATCATGGAAAATGGTGATTATTTATGGATGATGTTTATAAAAAACGGTTTATATTTTTATTGAATTTTTATGAAATTAAATCAATTGAGAAAAAATATTAAAAAACCACTTGATTTTTATTTTATAATTGTATATAATAGACAAATCGACTGTTTTGGAAATCGACGCATATTTGAATTTTAGTTTTTGGACTCCGTACTTTAGGCTTTTAGACTTTTTTGGCTTTAGACTTTGGACTTTGGATCTTGGACTTTTAACAAGCGATATACGTTTGGATGTTTCGTTTTTCAAAAACGGGCGTTCAAACGTATTTTTTTGTTTGAAATCTTCAGAAAAAGGTGGTTATTACAGTGAATTCAAAAACGTTTTTCTATATACTGAAGCGATTGATTCTTTCACTCGTCACGGTATGGGTTATTATCACGATTACGTTTTTTGTAACCCGTCTTGTACCCGGCGGACCTTTTCAGAGCGAAAAGGCAATTACGCCTGAGGCGCAGGCGGCGCTGGAAGCGAAATACGGCTTGGACAAGCCGGTTTTCCAGCAGTATTTGACGTATCTCAAGGATATTGTTACGAAATTTGATTTCGGTCCTTCTCTCAAGCAGAGAGGACGTGACGTTATCGATATCATCGGCGACGGTCTCGGTGTGAGCGCCGTTCTTGGTCTCACGGCGGCTTCCATTGCAATCGTATGCGGCGTCGTTCTCGGTTCGGTTGCGGCACTCCGCAGAAACAAATTCATCGATAAGCTGATCATGGTTGTTACGACGGCGTTCGTTTCCATGCCATCCTTTATTATGGGTACGCTTTTGCTGATCGTCTTTTGCATTACCGTCCCCATCCTTCCTGCCAACGGCTCACTCGAAGGCGGTCTTGTTCTCCCGATTGTTACGCTTGCTCTTTATCCGACGGCGTATATCACCCGTTTGACTCGTTCCTCCATGCTGGACGTTCTGGGACAGGATTATATCCGTACCGCGAAAGCAAAGGGTGTTTCTCCGAGATCCGTTATTTTCAAGCACGCCTTGAAGAACTCGCTGATCCCCGTCATCACATACTGCGGTCCCATGCTTGCGTATATCGTTACGGGTTCTCTCGTCGTGGAGCGTATTTTCGCGGTCAACGGTATTGGCCGTGCGTTCGTTTCCAGCATTACCGACCGAGATTATCCGTTGATCATGGGTACGACGATCGTTCTTGCGACGCTTATCGTTGTAATGAACCTTGTCAGCGATATCCTCTATAAGGTAGTGGATCCCCGAATCAAATTGGAGTAAGGAGTATAGCCCGTATGAATAAAAATAAACTTACCCTTCAGGTCGACCTTGACAGCTTTGTTCCCGCAACGGCAGAGGAAAAGGAATATTTGGTCAAGATGCGTCCCGCTTCCACCTTCTTCAAGGACGGCGTGAAGCGACTTTTGAAAAATAAAATTGCCACGGTGTCATTCTTCATTATTGTTATGATCACCATCGTATCGATCCTTCTGCCGATGTTCTGGCCTTATGCTTACGATCAGCAGCTCGGCATTACTCCCGGTAAGCCCGTGGATCCTTCTTATAATAATCTCAAGCCTTTTACTTACGGCGCGACGGAGCAAAAGCGAATGGAGAACGGAGAATTCATTTTCCCCCACGTTTTCGGTACGGATTCCCAAGGACGTGATTATTTCATCCGCGTGGTCTACGGTGCCCGCATTTCTCTTGCCGTTGGATTTTTTGCCAGCATTATCGTTCTCGTGATCGGACTTCTCGTCGGCTCTGTTGCCGGCTACGTCGGCGGTAAGGTCGACCTCGTCATCATGAGAATCGTGGATATTATTTATTCATTGCCCGATATGCTTATGGTTATTTTGCTTGCGGCAGTTTTGAATGAAGCGCTGGAGGCCATTCTCGAGGGAACTGCTCTTGAGAAGATCGGTACCAATATCATCAGCCTTTTCCTTGTGTTTGCGCTCTTGTATTGGGTTTCGATGGCGCGCTTGATCCGCGGACAGATCCTTTCACTTCGTGAGCAGGAATATGTCCTTGCGGCAAAAACGTCCGGCGCTAAGCCCGGAAGAATCATCCGCAAACACTTGATTCCGAACTGCATCAGCGTTCTGATCATCTCCACCGCATTGCAGATTCCCAGCGCCATTTTTACGGAAAGCTACCTTTCCTTCCTTGGTCTCGGCGTAAACGCACCCATGCCTTCTCTCGGATCTCTGGCATCCGATGCTCTGAACGGCATCAACAGTTATCCCTATCGACTCGTTATTCCGGCAATCGTCATTTCGCTTATCGTTCTGTCCCTTAATCTTTTTGGTGACGGCTTGCGCGATGCGTTCGACCCGAAGCTGAACGGTTAAGAAAGGAGAAAATGATATGGCACTTTTGGAAGTCAACAATTTACACACCTCCTTTTTTACGGATGCCGGTGAGGTTAAGGCAGTCAACGGCGTTTCCTTTTTTCTGGAACGCGGAAAGGTTCTTGGTATTGTAGGCGAATCCGGTTCAGGAAAATCCGTAACCGCCTACTCCATTATGCAGATCCTTGCCTCCACGGGTAAAATCGTGGAAGGCTCCATCAAGCTCGACGGGGAAGAGCTCGTCGGCGCGGGTGAGAAAAAGATGAAAACCGTCAGAGGCAATAAGGTTTCTATCATTTTCCAGGATCCGATGACCTCTCTCAATCCCACTTATACGATTGGCGCACAGCTTTGTGAAGCCATCCTTTTGCATACCAACCGCAATAAAGCCGAAGCGCGTGAGCGAGCAGTGGAAATGCTCCGTCTCGTTAACGTCAACGAACCGGAAAAACGTATGAAGCAGTACCCACACGAGCTTTCCGGCGGTATGCGTCAGAGAGTTATGATCGCGATGGCATTGGCTTGCGAGCCTGATATTCTGATTGCGGATGAGCCTACGACGGCGCTTGACGTAACGATTCAGGCACAGATTCTTGAGCTTATGCGTGATCTTCAGCGAGAGTTCGGTATGGCGATCATCATGATTACGCACGACCTCGGTGTCGTTGCGCAGATGTGTGATGAGGTCGTCGTTATGTACGCCGGCTCCATCTGCGAGCAGGGAACGGCGGATGAGATTTTCTATAATCCCAAGCACGAATATACGAAGGGCTTGCTTCGTTCCATCCCCTCTTCCGCTACGCTTGGACAGAAGCTGCATCCGATCGCAGGTACGCCGATCGACCTTTTGAATATGCCGAAGGGCTGTCCCTTTGCTCCCCGTTGCGATGCGGCGATGAAGATCTGTATGACACAGCACGCACCAAAGATCGACGTCAACGATGAACACAGAGTTGCTTGCTGGATGTGTGTGAAGGAGTGCATCGAAAACGGTACGGTATCCGTGGAAGCACCCGAAAAAACGCAGAAAGGCGGTGGCAACGAATGAGTAAGGAAAATAAAACGCTCATCGAGGTGAACCACCTCAAAAAATATTTTGATATCAATGTCGGTCTTTTCAAAAACAAACCTCTCAAAGCGGTTGACGATGTTTCCTTTTCCATCAAGAAAGGTGAAACACTCGGTCTTGTGGGAGAATCCGGCTGCGGTAAAACAACGGTAGGCAGAACTCTGCTTCATCTCTATAAGCCTACCGCCGGCGAGATCATTTACGACGGAAAAAAACTGGAAAGCGCGGCAGATCTCAAGGAATACCGCAAAAAAGCGACGATGGTCTTCCAGGATCCGTATTCCTCGCTCAACCCCCGTATGACGGTTTCCGATATTATCGGTGAACCGATCGACGTACATAAGCTTTATAAAAATCAGGCAGACCGCCGTGACAGAATTCTTGAGCTCATGTCGAAGGTTGGTCTGAACAGCGAACACGCTTCCCGTTACGCGCATGAATTTTCCGGCGGTCAGCGCCAGAGAATCGGTATTGCACGCGCGCTTGCCGTAAATCCCGAATTCATCGTATGCGACGAGCCCGTATCCGCGCTTGACGTTTCCATTCAGGCGCAGGTCATCAATATGTTCGGTGAACTTCAGGAGGAGCTGGGACTGACGTATCTCTTCGTTGCGCATGACCTTCTCGTCGTCCGTCATATCAGTGATAGGATCGCCGTCATGTATCTCGGCCGTATGGTTGAGCTTGCGGATGCGGAAGAGATTCATATGCATCCCTTGCACCCCTATACGAAATCTTTGCTTTCCGCAATCCCCGTTCCGGATCCCAAGATTGCGAGAGCCAATCAGAGAATCGTTCTTAACGGCGATATTCCCAGCCCGCTGAACGCTCCCTCCGGCTGTCCCTTCCGCACCCGTTGCCGTTACGCGACACCCGCGTGCGCGGAAGCTATGCCTGAATTCAAGGAAGTGTCCAAAGGACATTTCGTTGCTTGCCACCGTGCGGCAGAGATCAACGATTGATCTCAGATATTTTTCCGATTTTATTGTGTTAATGATGATGTGGCTCTGTTCGAGCGTATCTTCCGTTTCAATCGGATGTGTTTTGATCTTGCCAATCCTGTTTAACGCATTAAAATAAATTAAATTTTATTACACAAAGGAGATTCCCCTTATGAAAAAGCTCGTAGCTCTTTTCCTCGCAATGGCAGTTGTCGTATGCTGCTTTGCATCCTGTGGTAACAAGAATAAAGGAACCACAGATTCTCTTTCCGTATGTCTTGCCTCTGAGCCGGACACCCTCGACCCCGCACTCAACTCTGCAGTTGACGGCGCTACCATGCTCGTTCAGATGTTTGCAGGTCTTGCTAAATGGGAGCAGGACGCAAAAGGTAACGCAGTGATCGTAGCAGACTGCGCCGTTGCTCTTCCTGAAGGCGTTGTGAATGCTGACGGTACCGTTACCTACACCTACACCTTGAAAGACGGGTTGAAATGGTCTGACGGTGTAGCGCTCAAGGCTTCCGATTTCGTATTTGCTTGGAACCGTGCCGCTTCCGTTGAGCTTGCTGCAGACTACGGCTATATGTTCGACGTTATCGACGGTTACGCTGATATCTGGGCTGAAGAACCCGTTGCAGGCGCAAAGCTTAACGTTACTGCTCCCGACGATAAGACTATCGTCGTTACACTTTCCAATTCCGTTGCTTACTGGAATGAGCTTCTTGCATTCCCGACTTACTTCCCCGTAAGAGAAGACGTTGTTGCCAACGAAGGCTGGGCTACCGAAGCTTCCACTTACGTTTGCAATGGTGCGTACGTAATGGATTCCTGGACTCATGACAGCGTAATCGTTCTCAAAAAGAACCCCAACTACCACAACGCTGACGCTGTTACCATGCCCGAGCTCAAGTGCTACCTCTCCGATGACGCAAACAATATGCTCACCAACTTCAAGAACGGCACTTGGCTCCTCATTGACGACGTTCCTACCGCTGAAATCCCCGCGCTCAAGACTCAGTATCCCGGCGAATTCGTTATCGCAGGTCAGATCGGTACTTACTACGTATGCTGGAACGTAAACGAAGAAATCCTTCCCGCAGGTTCTAACTTGACCGGCGCTGAAAAGGCTGCAGCAGAAGCAGAAATCCGTAATGCAATCAGCCTCCTCCTCGACCGTAACTACATCGCAGATTCCGTTGCACAGGGCGGTCAGGCTCCCGCTTCCACCTTCGTACCCAGCGGTATGACTGAAGAAGACGGTACGGAATTCTACAAGAACACCGGCGTTTCCGACAAGTTTGACGGTTACTACAGCGTAAAAACAGAAGACTATGAAGCAAACTTCGCTTCCGCCGTTGCAACCCTCAAGAAATACTACAACTTTGATGAAGCAACCCAGAAATTCACCAACGTTCCTACCATCAAATACCTCTACAACACCGGCGAAGGCCACAAGGCAATTGCTGAATACATTCAGGGCGCTGTTGCTGCCGTTGGTATCAATATGACACTTACAAACCAGGAATGGAACACCTTCCTTAACACTCGTAAGGACGGCGACTACTCCGTTGCACGTAACGGCTGGGTAGCTGACTACAACGACCCGATCTCCTTCCTTGATATGTGGACCTCCGGCTCCGGTAACAACGACGTTCAGTTCGGTAAGGGCGCGCACAAGGATCTCGCAATCTATGACCTTGACCTCACTGCTCTCGGCTATGACATCAAGGTTGAAGACGGCACATGGGCACAAACCTACGACGTTCTCATCTCGGAAATCAAATCCTGCAAGGATGCCGCTAAGCGTTATGATCTTATGCACGTTGCGGAAGACATGATCATGGCTACCGGTTGCATTACTCCTATCTACTACTACACTGACGTTTACATGATCGACAGCAGCGTGAAAGGCTTCTTCTCTATCCCTCTCGGCTACAAGTTTTTCATGTATACCACCATTAACAAATAATTCCATTTCAAGCTTTGTGCTTGACGTTTGGCAATTCGGAATGAAATCGATTGCGCCTATGCGTAATGAGAAAAACTGACCCTAAAGGCTCCTTCTCATAAGGAAGTTTGTACCTGTTTTGTAGGGACAGGGTCCTCGACTGTCCGTTAGCGCAAAAATTTGATCCACAGAAAACAAATAATTAACCCCGACAGATTGCAAATGATATAATCCCCTTAGAGTAGACACTTGAAAAAACGAAAAGTTTTCAAGAGAACTCTAAGGGGAAAATTTTATGCAAAAATTAAAGAAATACTCAGTAGAACTAAAATTAAAAGCAGTAAAAGCATATCTCGGAGGGGAAGGCAGTTATCGAGATATAAGCCAAAAGTTTGGAATTTCTCATCACGATATACTCAGAGATTGGGTTTTATGGTATAATGGTCATAGAGAATTTAAGGAGCGCAGTAGCGCCAAAGGAGAAATCTATATGACCAAGGGAAGAAAGACTACGCAAGAAGAACGAGCAAAGATCGTAGCATTCTGCATTGAGCATAATTACGATTATGGTTTAACGGTAGAAACGTACAAGGTTTCATACCAACAAATCTATGCTTGGGTGCGCAAGTATGAAGAAGGCGGCGTGGACAAGCTCAAGGACAATCGAGGCAGAACGAAGCCGGTTGAGGAAATGTCCGAGATTGAAAAGCTCAAAGCAGAAATGAAGATACTCGAAGCCAAGAACCGACAGCTTGAAATAGAGAACGAATTCATAAAAAAATTGCAGGAACTCATAGGGGGTGGTCGCTGACCGGAGTAAGACAAGAGTATATCTACATAACAATTGAATTTCTCAGCACGCATAAGGGGTATTCCATTAAAGAGATGTGTGTTGCATTGAATTTGAATAGATCTTCGTATTACAAGTGGAAAAGCAGAAAGCAAAGCAAAAGCGAGCTTTTAAACATACAGGTTACGGAATATGTAAAGGATTACTACGAAGAAAGCAACGGAGTTCTCGGATACAGGCAGATGAGCATTACCATTAACCGAGAAAAGATAGGCGAGCTTCCTCATAAGATTAACGTTAAAAGAGTGCGTCGCATAATGCGCATTCTTGGACTC
>JAZLBM010000009.1:0-5842 GCA_045613705.1 Eubacteriales bacterium
AATGAACTTTTGTCGATCTGCAAGCACACCCTGAAATACTGCCGTCAGACACACCATTTGGATAGTCCCCACCACTGTGAGCCCTTGGCATGCACGGGGGATTATTATATTGAGTCCTTGATGACCTCGTTTTCTTTTGGGGATATGCGTTTGGCTGAATTTGACTTAGAGCGCACCGCAGAGTTGCTGCGACATAATGACGGCAGAATGTTCCATACGACGTATAGCTTGATTTGGGTCAGGATGTTATATGACGTGTATATGTTTGGCGGAAATTTTGAAATGCTGACAGAATGTCGAGATGCTCTTGATCTGCTCTTGGCTCGTTTTGAAACGTATATTGGAGAAAATCATCTGATCGAAAATCCGCCCGACTATATGTTTGTGGATTGGATCTATATCGACGGCTTATCGATGCACCATCCGCCCAAGGCATTAGGGCAGACTGTGCTTAATATGTTTTATTTTATGGCGTTGGAATACTCGGAGAGGATCTATTCATTGCTTGGAGATACTGTTTCCTCGTCGAACTGCAATAAAAAGAAAGAGACTCTGCAAAAGGCTGTCAATACTTTGCTGTTTGATTCGGAGCGAGGCATATATTTTGAAGGCTTGAATACCCCCATACCCGAAGAACAGGTCAATCAGTGGCAACCTCAAAATGTGAAAAAACGCTATTATTTGAAGCATTCCAATATTATGGCGGTGTATACGTCGATTTGTGATTCGGATACGGCAAGGATGCTGATCGAAAAAATTATGAATGACGAGATAGAAGGGAACGTACAACCCTATTTTCAGCACTACTTATTGGAAGCGATCTATACGCACGGCTTGCGAGAAAAGTATACG
This sequence comes from Eubacteriales bacterium, assembly GCA_045613705.1. Lineage (GTDB taxonomy): Bacteria > Bacillota > Clostridia > Oscillospirales > CAG-272 > RGIG8775. Next base: position 853 of record JAZLBM010000009.1, read on the forward strand.
CTTTCGGTTGTCGAGCGATGGAAAGATGCTATCCGAGAATGTGACAAGGGATTGCCCGAAGGATTTTACGCTCCGGAGCCGACCTATCGCTTTGACCGTAGCCACGCATGGGGCGGAACGCCGCTGTATTCTCTTCCCAAAGCATTGACAGGCTTGTCTATTGAGGAACCCACATACAGAAAAATAAAACTCAAACCGTCTTTGCTGGGTTTGGAGAAAGCCAAGATTGAAATTCCGACCCCGTACGGAATGATCGTTTGTGAAATGAAACAAGGGGAAAAGCCTGAAGTGGTTGCACCGGATGAAATATCTGTTACTGTGGAGTTGTAATTTCGTCCTGTAAACCCATAGAGCAGTTCTGAAAAGAACTGCTCTTTTTTTGCGCTCCCGAACTGGACTACTCACCAAGTGATGTTTGCTTCGCAAACGGTCACTGGTTCCGCTACGCGCCCGTCAAGTCGCATAGTCGTTATGCGTCGCTCGACTTCTCGCTCCTTTAACTCCTTGCTTTGTTGACTTCACTTCGTGAAAACGATTATCAATCGTTTTCCACTCGTTCACCCAGTTCGGGGAGCCATCGTTACAGGACGATTTTACAACCTGTGGCAAAAAGCCTTGTTTTACAAGGCTTTTTTGTCTTTTCGGAGCAAAAAATTCAGCGAAAAAAATAATCCAACTCTTTGCGAACCATCGGGACTTGGACCATCGACATAGTGGTGATTTTTAAGAGGATCCTGCTTTGCACAAATTGATAGTAGAAGTTGTTTTGTGTAATAACTCGGGTGTTTTGTTACTTTTTGCAGTCTAAGTTTTATGCTATACTATTAACGTATTATATGAACAAAACGGAGGTATTACATATGATAACATCACAGGAAATTAAGGCAATGGCAAAAAGAATGGGTGCCGATATTGTGGGTATCGGTTCGATTGACCGTTGGAGCACCGCGCCGATCCAAATGGATCCCAAGCAGATCATGCCAAAGGCAAAGTCAATCATAGCTCTCGGCTTCCGTGTTTTGCGCGGATCACTCAGAGGTATTGAGGAAGGTACATATTTTTCAAATTACTCCGCAATGGGCTACGGCGGTATCACCTATCTTTATATGCCTATGACCGTCATCAATTTGAGCAAAATGATTGAGGATGAAGGTTATGAGGCAGTTCCTATGGGACATCAAAGCGATTGGCGTGCTATTGACAACTTGGGCTATTTGCGCGATAATTATTCCAGACCCGTGGCGCCCGGCAAGGCTGCACCGGACGTCATGATCAGTATGCGTATTGCGGGATTTTTGTGCGGGCTTGGTGAGATCGGATATTCTAAAATGCTGCTGACTCCCGAATTCGGCCCTCGCGTTCGCGTTGGCATCATTATTACCGAGCTTGAGCTTGAGCCCGACCCAATCATGGAGCCCGGTACTCTTTGCAATCGTTGTATGGCGTGTGTGCGTGAATGTCCCGGCGGTTGTATTCCTGCCGACAGAACGATCAAGGAAAATGTCGGTGGGTACGAACTCGAATGGGCAGATGTCGATATGGAAAAATGTGATATCGTATTCCAAGGCAAGGAGCCTGTGAAAGAAGGAGAAAGAGGGGAATATTTTGTTAGCAACACAGGCGAAGAGTACAAATCTTCCGCGATCAATCCCTTCGTTCATCAACCTCCGATGCTTTATAAATCGGGAAAGGCGATCTGCGGCGCGGCCGGCTGTACTCGAGCGTGTATGAACAGCCTTGAAAAACGCGGTGTTCTGAAAAATAAGTTTGAAAGTCCGTTCAGGACAGGGAAACCGTGGAAGATAGATTGGTCTCAAGAGGCAATTGAGGTGGATTATAAGGCTCCGTATGAGGGCCTGAACTCTCCGAACGCCAAGGTTAAGGATAAATCGGATACCGATTGACCGAATATCATGTAGAAAATCATGAAATATTGTGTAGGATTTCAGCTATACGAAAACGGCGAGGAGCCGTTTTCGCAAATTGTCGCAACGTATAGAGATTACATATCCGAAGTGTTTTTCGCCTGGCAGGATATCGCAACGGGTAGGAGCGCGATCTCAACGCGCCACGGCTACACCGACTGGTCTGCCCAAGCGAGAACGGAAGAAGAACTTCGCAGGATCAAGCAAATGGGTGTGAAGCTGGACTTGCTCTTCAACGGAAACTGCTACGGGGAGTACGCAATCTCCGAAAAGCTTGCTAATACGGTCGTTTCTGTGATCGAATATTTGGAGAGCGTCGGTTGCGGCGTAGATATCGTTACCACAGCATCTCCCGCGATCGCGCATACGGTCAAAAAGCATTTCCCCACCATCGATGTACGCGCTTCGGTCAATATGCGCATCGGAACGGTGAAGGGAATGGAGTATCTCTCTGATCTTTTCGACTCCTTCCACGTGCAAAGGGAATATAACAGAGATCTTTCACGCTTGAAGTTGCTGAAGGAGTGGGCAGATACAGCAGGAAAAAAGCTGATCATGCTTGCTAACAGCGGTTGTTTTGTCAACTGCTCCGGGCAGAGCTTTCACGACAATCTCGTGGCGCACGAGTCCGAGATATGCGAGGTGAAGAATCTGGATGATTTTACACCTTACGTTTGCTGGCAAGCCTTGAAAAACAAGGAAAACTGGCATATGCTCTTGGAAAATACGTGGGTGCGCCCCGAGGACATTCACCACTATGAAGGTATCTTCGATACGGTTAAACTCGCTACCCGTATGCACTCACTTCCCGGAATGGTAATCGATGCCTATGCCAGAGGTCGGTATATCGGCAATACGCTCGACCTTTTTGAACCCGGATTTGGCAGAGCTATCGCACCTTATATCATCAGTAATCTGAATTTTCCCGAAAAATGGTTTACAAAAACGTCTTCTTGTGATAAAATATGTCACAGATGCGGGTACTGTAAGGCAGTACTTGAACAAGTGCTTATTAACACAGAGGAAAAGGTATGACGGTAAACAATCAATTTTTTGATGACCTGCGTATCTCCGACATTTCGGTCATTTCGGGAACCCGCCCTTCCGGAAGAATGACCGATAATAGCTGTTACGGAAGAAGAAACAACGGAATTCTGTATGTTTGGAAGGGAGAAGCCACCTTTTACGACGATCGGGAAGAAACGGTCGTGGTATCAGATGGAGAACTGGTCTTTATACCAAAGCACAAAAAGTACAGAATGAAATACACGGCGGAAAGCACGACTTTCGTTTTGTTGAATTTTGATTTGTATGACAAAAGCAATGAGGACGTCTATCTTTTTGAGGATATCACCGTGCTGGCAAAGGACGATGAGTTCAACAGATTTGCAAAAATAATGACGAGCTTTGAGCTTTGCAGCGCATCAAAGACGATCGGCGCGACACTCCGAAAAAATGAACTGATGTACCGATTGCTCGGGTCAATTTATGCATTAACGCCCTATTTGTCGATCGGGCACGATATCGATTCAAAAATATCCGACGGCGTTCGCTTGCTGGAGCAGACATATCTCGAAAATTTACCGATTGTGCAATATGCCGAGGCAAGTCACGTCAGTGTAAATACGTTCAGGAATTTATTTCAAAAGCAATTTGGAATGTCTCCGTTAAAATACAGAAATCATTTGCGCATCGAGAGAGCGAAAGAGCTATTGTGTGAAGGCAGTTTTACGGTCGCAGAGGTGGCGTACGCCAGCGGATTTGAAAACATAGGCTATTTTTGCAGATATTATCGACAGATTACGGGAGAATCCCCGAGTGAAACGAAAAAAGGAACCAAAACGGCTGACCGCAACATCGGCGGTTGTAATTTCGTCCTGTAAACCCAAAACAAAGGGCAGGTCAAAAGACCTGCTTTTTTTGCTGGCTCTTTTTTTTGACTTAAACCCACAACACCATAACTAATATCCACATTCTCACCACCGATTGCCCGATCAACTTCTATTTTAGTTTCGATCTTTTAGCCTTGACAATAATTTTGTTTGATGTTATAATTAGCACAAGCAATATATGGAGGTGCATTATGGCAGGAAATTGGATTTGGTTACCGAAAAGCATATATCCACAGGATCAAACAACCAAATTTGATGCATTAAGCGACGATACAAATGATAGTTTTTGTGTAGCAGAATTTATACGTAAATTCACTTTTTCAAAGTCTGTTTCGACAGTATCTGTAACCTTTAGTGCGGATACGTCGGCACAGATTTTTTGCAACGGACATTTGATTGCTACCGGTCCGTCTGTTGTTGGAGGAGATTTTCTTGGAAATGGAAAACCCAGAGAATGGTATTATGCCAATGAGGTATCATTTTCAGAAGATCAAGACTTTCTCGATTTTTTTGTTCGCGTTAAAATGTGCCCAACACAAATATGCGAATATTCTAAGGGACACGGAGGGCTGATGTTGTCGGCTACCGTTACTTTTGTTGATGGAAGCTGTGAGTTTGTTACTACTGACGACTCGTGGCTGGTCAGAAAAAATCGAGCATATCAAGACGTTTATTGTTACGATGGCAGAGTTGTACCCGACCACTATCTCAACGCTGAAATCATTCCGGATATATGGCAAGTGAAGCTTGCACCGATTCCTGTTAGAGAAGAAAAAAAGATCATAGCAGGAGAAATTCAATTGAACGCAAACGAGGAAATTACCAAAGAGTTTGATTTTGATAAGATTTATGCAGGATTTGTTTATGTGGCAAGTATCGGCGGTACAGTTGATACGGCAGTGACATTATATGAAACCGATGTGCCGAACTCGAGAGTTGAAAAAGCCATATTGTCAGGGCGAGATGAGTATAGAGGCTTTCAATTAAGAAGCGTGGGGAAGAGCAAGGTTGGGCTAAAAAATGAATCTGATGAACCGGCTGTGGTTAAGATAGGTCTTATTACTACGCATTATCCGATAACAGTGGAAGCACAAACAACAACCTCAGACAAGGAGCTGAATGAGCTTTTGTCGATCTGCAAGCACACCCTGAAATACTGCCGTCAGACACACC
>JAZLBM010000010.1:0-11996 GCA_045613705.1 Eubacteriales bacterium
AGCTTGACACCGTAGCCACCTGCCTGCTTGACGATCTCAGGCTCCTCAAGGTGCAGATCTTCAATGTCGGGCATTACGATTCCATAGCCCTTTTCGGTAGCGTTATCCAGCGCCTCTGCCACGCGGTCATACTTGGTCTTCATTGCCGAAAGATCACGAAGCGTGGTAATCAACTGCTTATCGTCCTTGATCTCCACGCCCGTAAGCTCGCTTACCGCGTCGTAGAAAAGACCGTCGGCAAGCTCCACCTCAATGCGGGCGCGTCCGCTTCCAAGATCGATTTTCTCCACCGAGAGGTCGGCGACAAGCTCGTTTTCGCGCATTCCTTCAAATGCGCCCTTTACGTCGCCGATCTTCTTGATCTTGCTCACGCAACGCTTGGCACTGTCGGTCAAAGATGCGCGAATGGCGTGGGAATGCTCCAGTGCATAGACCCACAGAGGAAAGGCTACCGAGATCTCCGCCACGGGAAATTCGTGCAGAACAAGCTCGAGAATATGACGGATATCCTCGGCATCCAGCTCCAGACAGCTGACAAGCGCCACGGGCACCTTATATTTTGACTCCAATTCATACGCCAAGGCAATGGACTTTTCGTTGCCCGGATCTGCCGAATTCAGGATCATAGCAAAGGGCTTGCCAAGCGCCTTCAGCTCGCTTACGATGCGCTCCTCCGCTTCCACGTAGCTCTCGCGCGGGATCTCGCCGATGGTACCGTCGGTGCTTACCAGCATACCGATCGTCGCGTGCTCGCTGATCACGCGCTCGGTTCCCATCTCCGCCGCCTCCACAAAGGGCATCGGCTCCTCGCGCCAAGGGGTGCGCACCATTCTTGGTGTTCCGTTTTCGATCACGCCAAGGGCATCGGGGATGAGATACCCGACGCAATCCACCATTTTCACACGCATAGCGGCGCCGCCGTCTAGAGTAAGCGTTACCGCCTCATCGGGAATGAATTTCGGCTCGGTGGTCATTACCGTTTTCCCGGCCGCGCTCTGGGGCATTTCGTCACGCGCCCGATCCCTTGCATAGGCATCCTTGATATTGGGAAGCACCATTGCTTCCATAAACCGCTTGATAAAGGTGGATTTTCCGCTTCGCACCGGCCCAACCACACCAATATAGATATCGCCTCCCGTTCGGGATGCGATGTCCCGATACATTCCGTATTCCGCCATAAAAAGGCCCTCCCATCATTTACGATTCGACTTCCGCCGGATTCAGTAAACTATATGGGAGAGCCTTATTGTTTAGAACTTGCTTGTTTCGTTTTTCGCGGGACGAGCCTTGCCCCATTCGACAAGCTTCGCAAGAGCCGCATCGGTAACGAGATTCACGGGAGACTTGTCTTGCTCAATGAGGGCGCGAACCGCCGTCGAGCTGACCTCGGCAAATGCCGGATTGCAGGGAAGATAAAGCGTCTCGGCACGGGGATTCTTCTCTTTGTTCCAACGCGCCATATTTTGTTCGTAAGCAAGGTCGCGCTCGTCGCGGATACCCTTCACGATAGCCACAGCACCAATCGCATCCACGAGATCTACCAGCATTCCGCTATCGGCGATCACACGGGCATTCGGTATATGGGCACAGGAAAGCGCCGCGATGTCGCTTCTCTCCTCCACCGTCAGCATATATTGCTTGCTATCGTTGTTCATAACGGCAACCACGACCTCGTCAAACATACGGGCGGCGCGCTCGATCACGTTCACGTGCCCCACCGTCATCGGGTCATAGCTTCCGGGAAGAATGGCAATTTTCATTCTGCCACCTCCTTTTTGGGGATGATCAGGGTAACGTAGGCAATACCGTAACGGTTTTGCTTGATCACTTCAAAAGCTTCTGACAAAATCGGATCGCTTGCCACAAGATCGGGCTTATCGCTTTCGCAAACGATAAGCGAGGTAGGCTTGAGAACGTCGGCTTTTTGCATAGCAAGAAGCGCATCGCGAACCAGCGTTGTGGCATAGGGTGGGTCCAGAAAAACCAAGTCAAAGCGCTTGCCGAGCTGTGCCATACGGCGAATGCATTCCGCATAATCTGCACAAACCACGGTGCAAGCCTCGCCAAGACGCGTCTTTTCCACGTTCTTGGTGATGATGGAAACGGCAGCTCTTTCCTTATCGCAAAGCACGGCAGAAGAAGCGCCACAGCTGACCGCCTCAAGTCCCATCTGCCCGGAGCCTGCAAAAAGATCCAAAACCGCGCGCCCCTCCAGCTCGAAGCGGATCATCGAGAAGATGGCTTCCTTGGTACGCTCGGCGGTAGGTCTTGTATTCAAGCCTTCAAGCGTGAAAAGCTTCGCGCCTCTGGCGCGTCCTGAAATGATCCTCATATGCGTTCCTTTCTACGTTTTGTTCTGAAAATGTGCCACAATGGCTTCGGCATCGGTACGGCTGACGCCCGGTGTTGAAGCGATGATGTCCACGTCCGCCTGCTTGACCGCACCGAGGGTGCCGAAGCGCAAAAGGATCGCTCTCGCCTTCTTGGGTCCAATGCCCTTGATATTCTCCAAGGAAGACCGCTTTAAGGTCTTTCGCTTGGCGTTTGTCATTCTGCCCACCGTATATCGGTGAACTTCTTCTTGTATTTTATAAATAAAAACAAAGATCTGCTGCTCTCTGGCAATGCTGATCTCCCGTTCCTCGTCGCAAAGGGCGCGGGTCTTGTTGAAATCATCCTTGACCATGCCGAAGACGGGAATATCGAGTCCCATTTCTGAAAGCACCTCACGAACGCGGGACACATGCCCACGTCCACCGTCCAGAAGGATCAGATCCGGAACCTCGGAAAAAGAGCCGCCCTCGTCGGTAAGATGGGCAAAACGACGGCGCATCGCCTCACACATCGAGGCATAGTCGTCGGTTCCTTCAACCTCGCGGATGGAAAAGCTGCGGTAATCGGACGGCTTCATTTTACCGTCCTCGCAGACCACCATACCTGCCGTCTTATGCTCGGCACCCAGGTTAGAGATATCATAGGATTCAATTCTGAAGGGCAATGCCTCAAGACCGAGAAGCCCTGCCAGCATCGCGAGCGTGCTATCCGATCTCTCGTTCTCCGAAACGTACTGACGCGCCGCCTGCTCGGCGTTTTCCACCGCCATCTTGCAAAGTCCGCGCTTGTCCCCCCGCTCGGGAACCCGAACCTCAACCCTCACACCGACAAGTGTGGAGAGATATTCGCCGATCAGTCCGCGTTCCTCCTCGCCAATTTCAGAAGAAAGCAGAATCTCGCGAGGGATATCCTCCTTGCCTCGGTAGTATTCGCAAAGGAAGGTGCTCATTCCGCTTTCGTCGAAAATACGCTCACTTCCGAATACGTAGTCCGATTTATTGACAAGAACGCCGTCGCGGACGTTCAGCACGGAAATGCCCGTGCACACGTCGCCGTCAAACACACCCACAACGTCGTGGTTTTCTTTTGCGGAAGCCACTACCTTTTGGCGATCGGCCAGCTTATCAAGCGCCGCGATGGTATTTCGGTAACGGATGGCCGCCTCAAAGTTTTCCTCCTCCGAAAGCGCATACATTTTGGCTTCCAGCTGTTCTCTTGTGGCCTTTACGTTGCCCTTGAGAATATCTGCTGCGGCTCGGATCTGTTCACGGTATTCCTCTGCACTTACGTTGCCCGTACACAGTCCGCAGCATTGCCCCATCTGCAGATAAATGCAGGGGCGCTCGCGTCCGATGTCCTTGGGAAAACGGCGGTTACAGGACGGGATACCAAAGCTTTTATGCAAAAGCGACAAGATTGAAAAGACCGTCGCCGTTCCCGTATAGGGCCCGTAATAGGTGGCCTTATCGTTAGCTCTTGTTCGGGTATATACGAGACGAGGATATTCCTCGTGGGTAATCTTGATATAAGGATAGGATTTTGCATCCTTCAGCTTAATGTTGTACTTGGGACTGTGTTGCTTGATCAGCGTATTTTCCAGCGCCAAGGCCTCGATCTCGGTGTTACAAACGATATAGTCGAAGTTCTCTACCGAGGATACCATTCGATGGGTCTTAAGATTCTTCGTGCTGTTCTGAAAATACTGGGAGACACGATTCTTCAGCTTGCGGGATTTGCCTACGTAGATCACCTTACCCGCGGCGTTTTTCATAATGTATACACCCGGGCAAAGAGGCAAACTATTCGCTTTTTCCAAAAGGCGCTTTACGCGCTCTGCATTTTGCTCCATATCTCCTCCGAATGAAAAAGGCGAGGAAAACGCCCTCGCCAATCATAGACGGTCACCCGTCATTCATCATATTCGCCTTAAACGGCAAATCCGGTATCGATCAACTCAGAGAGGCCGCGAAGAGCTTCCTCCTCATCCTGACCGTCAGCAATCAGCATAACCGTCATTCCCTGTGCAATGCCAAGAGAAAGAACGCCAAGCAAGCTCTTTGCGCTGACTCTACGGTCTTCCTTCTCTACCCAGATAGACGCCTTATAGGTGTTCGCCTTCTGAATAAAAAAGGTTGCGGGTCTTGCATGCAAACCGATACTATTGGTGATGGTAACTTCTCTGGAAATCATATTTGTCGCTCCTGAAACAATTTATATACGGGCATAACACCTATCGGTCACATTACTCCCATGTACAATAAGTATATCAAAAGTTCAAGTCAAAATCAAGAGCGCATTCCTTGTGATTTTGAATGAATTTTCAAACACTTACCTTTGTTTTCTATTGCGATTTTGACAGTTTGACCAAAAAGGGGCTGTTATTTTTCAACAATATTCGTAATCTTCAGGACAAAATCCATATGCTCACTCTGCACCGCGTACTCGTTGCCTGCCGCAATGTAGGTGGTTCCGTTGAGCAAATAGCCGTTGTCGCTCATCATGCCGTGGGACACGATACGTCCCGTTACGTCAATGCGCGTGGCCTCGGGATAGTTGACAACGATCAGATTGCCGTTCTCGTCACGGGCAAAAAACTCGGCGGGAAGAATGGACTCAAGACCCGCAAATTCGCCAAGCACCGCTCCGCTCTCAACAAGTCTTACCGTATCCCCTTGCACAAAAGCATCCTCGGAGGTATAAGCAATATTACTGACGGAAAAGTATACGTCATAGGATTTCAGATTTTCTGTCGAGGAAAGTCCGCCTACGTTGCCGAAGCGAAGGACAAGACCGATCACACACGCAAGAGCGATCAGAATGATCAGCACGTCAATGACGTTAAAGCGAGGCTTCATTTCCGTAGAAGAAGAAGTTTGTCTTTGGTTATCCATTGCGTGCCTCCTTTATCCCAATTCTCTCATACTGATGCAATAGCCCGATCCAACGTAATCGGGAAACATCAGATAAAACTCTGCGCCTACCGCTACGCGTCGGCCGTTCACAGTATATCCAACACCTTCGGTGAACACGGCTTCCGCCGTTACCGTCACCACAAGATCGTAGCGGTCGGGATATTCCGTCATACTGACTACGTCTTCCCTGCTGTTATAATACGCTTCGGTATAGGGCGTATCATTCTCAACGGCATTTACGTATCCCAAGGAGGTCTTGAGAGAGGCATCTACCACCTCGTCACGGGTGTGGATCTTGTCGATCAAGATGCCTTCCACGTTCTCAATGCGCAGGGTATATTCAAGGGTTACCTTGTGCTCTGCCTTGCTCATAACGTTCAAAGAAAAAGGATCCAGAACGAAAATAACGGCAAGCACAACGCCGACGGCGATCACCACCAAAAGAAGATCCATCAGATTAAATCTTCCCTTTTGCTTTTTAACCGGCTTAAAGCCGCTGGTTCTCTCTTCCATTTGGTTCACCTTCTTTACAGATTGTCTACGTTGAAATCAAAGTTGACCGCGTATTGCGATCTGGCTTCATACGCTGAATAGCGTCGGCTTTCCTCGTGTCCGATACGGATATACGCGTTCACGATGGCAATCACCAGCCAGAACATCAAAAATACACGATAATTGTACCACACGTAATCGGTAAGTCCCATAATCAGAACGGCAACTACCGACGAAAGACCTGCCACCACGATGCCGTTGTCTGTTCCCTTTCGCATACGGTACAGATACTCAAAGCAATTCTGCACAAAAAGAATCACAATGAGGAGGAATACAACAAGGCCGACAATTCCCGTTTCGGACAGGATCTGCAGATACAGATTGTGGGTATGGCGGATCGCCTGAATGCCCGCATAAGAGAACGCGGGATATACCGCGGAAAAGGCAGATTCACCAACGCCGATACCGCCAAACCAGTTCTCCTGCAGCATACGACCGACACCGCGCCAAGCGGAGATCCGATAGGTGGCCGAGGAATCCGATGCGCTTCCGATGCTAAGGAAACGATTGACAACGCTTTCGGGAATCAAAAGCGACGCTACGGGAAGAACGGCACCGCCAAGCATCAGATAAGCAACCGAGCGGCGGGTATACACAAGGAAAAACAATACAAGCGACACAAGGATGCCAAGCCACGCGCCTCTGCTCCACGTCTCGATCATACAGACAGACAAAAGCACGAAGCCTACAATATGAGGTGTCTTGGATCTTTCGCCTTTGGCGATCAGAAACGCCAAAGAAAACGGGATGGCAAGCAGCAGATACGTGGCATATACGTTGGGATTGTCAAAGGTAGCCGTAATGCGAACGTTGATATCGGAGAACATTTCCGTATCCAGCCAAGAAAGCTCAAGGCTTCCCGTAAAGATCTGAACAACACCGATGACGGCGGAAACCGCGGCACACAAGAGAAACGCCACAAGACATCTGCGAACCCATTCACGGGTGCGCATTAAGTTTACGGTAAGGAAATAGCCAACCATTAAGGTGGCGGAGAGTGCAGCCGCCTTCATAGAGGGAACGCCACCGGCGCTTCCGACGCCGCCCAGAAGCAGGATCGCCGCAAAAAGCAGGACGGAAAAGTCTACAAGTCCAAGATAAAACACGCGCTTTCCGCGAATCAGCTTCACGAAATAACTGATAAAAGTAACAAGGACCGCAGCAAGCAGAATAAGCGACGGATGGTCAAAAAGCGATGCCAAAGGCACAAGACCGATCATAGCAAGCACACCCAGCTCGGGGTAACTGAATACCAAAGCAACCCCGATCAGGAGAACGGCCGCGTAAACGTAGTAGGCAGGGCTCACGAAATAGGTCAGCGCGCCAAGTATCATACCTGCCGCCGTTACGGCACTGTATCGCTTGGGGTAGGTTTCATTTTTGGTAAAATGGTCTTTGGGAAGACCCAACCCCTCAAAAAGGAAAGCACTCAAAAGTCGGCTCTTCAAAATGGCAGCCGCTAAGGTCTCCTTGGACATCATCAAGGGGAAAGACATCATTAAGAGAATGATGCAGGTAACAAGATCGGAAAGGCTTCCGCTTTCGCGAGCCACCACATATTCCCGAATCAGATAGGTCACGGTTCCATAGGCGCCCAGGGAAAGCAGAAATGCGCCGTAGGTTTTTAACTTGCGATGGATCATCGAGGCCACAAGCGCTCCCAACGAGGTCAGAATGCGGCTTTGCTCAAAGGTTCTCGCCATCCCCAGCTTCGCCCTTGCGGCAAAATCAAGCGCTTGGTTGTCTTTGCCAAACGCCTGCATAAAACGACTGTTTTTGAAAAGCTCTTCCTCAGCAGAATACGCCGTGAAGATCTTTCCGAAGAAGCCATTGATCAGAAGACTGTACAACCAATTGATAAACCGTCTGAAGCGCTTGGCAATCACGCTGTTATATACTTTTTCGTTCCAGGTTTCCTTCCACTCCACACGGTTTTCCGGATGAAGTCTTCCTTCACGTTTCAACGGGCTCCTTCTCCTTTCCGACCAGAAGATCCGGTCTTCTTTCTGCGGTCAGCGCAAGCGATTGCTCGTGCCGCCATTTTTCAATATTCTCGTGGTGTCCCGAGATCAAAACGTCGGGCACCTTTTGTCCGTGGAATTCATAGGGACGGGTATACTGGGGATATTCCAGAAGACCGCTCGAAATGCTTTCCTTTTCATAGCATTCGGCATCGGACAACACGCCCTCCACACATCTGGCAACACAGTCAACCAAGATGCACGCGGGGATCTCGCCGCCCGTAAGTACGTAGTCACCAATGGAGATCTCCTCATCCACGATCTCGTCAATGACGCGCTGATCCACGCCCTCGTAATGTCCGCAAAGCAGGATCAACTGATCGTAGGAAGCAAGCTCCACCGCCTTTTTATGATTGAGGATCGTTCCTCTGGGAGAAAGATACACCACGTGACGACGGGTGGATTCTTCTTTTTCCGACATTTCCAGAATGGCGGAGTAACAGTTATAAATGGGAGGTGCCGCCATCAGCATTCCCATACCGCCGCCATAGGGGGTATCGTCAACGCGACGGTGCTTGTCTTCGGAATAGTCCCGAATGTTGTGCGCGTGCACTGAAATGGCTCCGCTCTTTTGCGCGCGCCCGATTATGCTCTCGCCCAACACGTACCGAACGAGATCGGGAAACAGCGTCATAATATCAAATCGCATATGGTATATCCTTTGCTATCAGTCAAACATTCCCTCGATGGGAGAAACGAAGATGCCGTTTTCCACGTCGATCTTCTTAACAAACTCTTCAACGGCAGGCATCATACGCTCGCCATCGGGGGTCTTGATCACGTATATATCCGAGGCGCCGCGGTTAATTACTTCGGAAAGGGTTCCGTACTTGACACCTGTGGTAGCATCAATTACGGGAAGGCCGATCATATCCACGATGAAAACGTCGCCCTCGTCAAGAGAGAAATCCTCTCGTGCGGCATATACCACAAGGTTCTTCATCGCCATCGCCGCATCCAGGTCGCAAACGCCTTCCAGCTCCGCGATCACAAACTGCTTGAAAATGGACGTGCGCTTAACGGCAATACAACGCATACCGTCCTTCTCCTTCAAAAACAATCGGGAAAGCGCCGCCAGATCCTCGGGCGTATTACACCACGACTCCAATTTAACGGCACCGCGATAGCCGTGTGTATTGATGATCTTACCACATTCCAGAAATTTCTTTTTTTCCATATTTCCCTCCGCCGTCGGATGATTTGCTACAAAAATAGTTATACATAATTATTATATCATACTTTTTCCCGAATTTCAACCGTGGGTCAATATTTTTTACTTATAATCTTCTTTTGGAGAAAAAAGTGCCCCTCGGGACAAAATATTTACAATTTTGTGTTGCATTCCTTCGCCGTTTGGGTTATAATGGAAGCAATCAATATACACAGGAGGATCAAAATGATCACTTTGCTTGAACAGACCACCGAAACCGGCGGTTTCAACTGGGTCTCTCTCGCTATGATCGCAGCGATGCTCGTTCTTCTCTACTTCTTCATGATCAGACCTCAGAAGAAGCAGGAAAAGGAAGTTGCTTCGATGCGTAACAGCCTTATGGTTGGCGATGAGATCACCACCATCGGCGGTATTATCGGAAAGATCGTCAGCATCAAGGACGAGACCCTCGTGCTTGAGACCAGCCGCGACGGCACCAAGATCCGCATTCTCAAGAGCGCCGTTCGTAACGTTGACGTTCACGTTGAGGATACGCAGAACAATAACGGTTGATCTTTTACAACCCTTCATAAAATTGCCTCCGCAGGAATATAGTTGAATAAATTATATTTTGCGGAGGCGTTTTATGAATTCCAGACTTTCCCAAAGAAAAGGACGCGCAAGCGAAGGTCAAAAATGGACCGGAAAGCTGAAAAGCCGTGCCCCAAAAGGCATCCTTTCCTGCTCTCTTTGCGGACTCGGCATTGCTATGGCCGTGGGTATCTGCTTACTGTTTGCTATGTCTGCCGTGATCTATTCCACAAATGATCCCAATCGCTTCGTTTCACCGGCCGCTTTGTCGGTTCTCTATATCAGTTCCCTTTTCGGAGGCTTTTCTGCGGCAAAGCTCAACCGAGGATCCGCGCTTTTATGCGGTCTTCTGTCCTCGTGCATGTTGCTTGCGATCCTGTTTTTAATGTCTCTTTTCGTTGAACCCACCCTTGCAACCGATAGAAGCCTTATCGCGTCTCTCGGCGAAAGAGGAATTGCGATTGGCATTTCCGTACTGGGTGCCGCCATTGGCGTCAGCAACAAAAAGAAAAGACCTAAAAGAAGATAAAAAACAAAGAAGGAAATCAAAATGCTTTATACGTTTCGTTTTGAAGGAAAAAAATACGCCTATGACAGCGCAAGCGGCGCCATCGTTCAGCCGAGTGCCCTTGAATATAAGATGATGGGAGCGATCCTGCCCCCCTTGACGCCCGTTTGCCCCACCTCGCTTCGCTACGAGCTTGCCAAGTACGATTCTCTTGACGTGGAAGACGCCTACAACACCATCTACGCCCTTTACGAGGAAGGCGTGCTTTATGGCGCCGAGGATGGCACCGTGCGCATCCGCACTGAAGGCGAATACGCCTTCACAAGCCCTGCTATGATCGCGGCGGCGCTGAACGAGGCCTTCGCGAAGGTCGATTCTCCTGTCGCGTTTGCGGTCGTGGGCAATCAGGCCGAGGAAGCCACGGCGCTTGCCAAAGAGGCGGCTGCCCGTCTTGGAAAAACAATTTGCTAAAACAAAAACGCCGACAACCGTCGGCGTGTTTTATTGTATTTTATCGGTAATATACGTAATAAACGATAATGGTTCGTTCCTTGCCGCCGTGCTCCTTATCGGGGGCGGTGATGACTACGCCGTCCTTGGAAAGAAGCTCCCAGGCCTGCATCTCCTCGATGTTGCATCGCATCAGGATATCCGAGGAGGCGAACACCAAAAGCTCGCCGTCACGGATGTTGAGTGCTCCGCTTCGCCCGATGACCTCGTCCACGTCGCCGTTCTTTTCGGTGACGTATTTGACGTGGTGACCGCAAATGCGCTTGGCCATATCGTATTTATAACGCTTACTGTTGGGATTTTTGCTTTTCGTAAGTCTCTCAAACAGTTTTCCCATGGCGCGAGCCTCCTTTTTTCTGCAATTTCAAGATGCGAACGGTATCGGGAAGTACGGTTACGTTGCCGTCGAACGCTTCATCGGTCAAAAGATCGACTGAGGGCTTGCTCTGTTGCAGAGTTATCGTCGAAGACGAACGATTGGCGGCAATAACGATCGTTTCCGCGGATGTAGAGCGCTCGTAAGCCACAAAGCCGCAAGCCGCGTGAAGGAAGCGGAATTCTCCGTCACGGAAGGCTTCGTGCGATCGTCTGATCTCGCCCAACTTGCGGTAGTGTGCAAGCAGATCTCCGTCCTCGCGTCCCCAAGGATAAGGCAGACGGCAGAAGGGATCGTGTCCACCCTCCACACCTGCCTCGTCTCCGTAATACAGAGACGGAACGCCGTACAGGGTATACTGAAGCGCCGACGCCATCTTCAAAAGCGAAACGCCACGTTCCCTTGCCTCCTTTGACATACGGAAGGCGGAAAGGGTCTTGTTGTCCAGTCCGTCGATCTCGTTACCGCCAAGCACCGACAGGATACGCTCGGTATCGTGGGTGCCAAGCAGATTCATAAGCGAATCGCAAACCGACTTTGGGTAAGATGCGTAAATTTCGGTAACGCCGTTATAGAAGGTCTCGGCGTCCTTATCTCTCACAAAAGAAAGGATGGCGTTGCGGATGGGATAGTTCATCACGCTGTCCAGCTGATCGCCGCGGAAATAACGTCGGCGCTTGCCGTACGCAATCTTGTCTGCCGCGTTCTCCCAAACCTCGCCGATGATGATTCCCTCACCATCCGACGCGTTCTTTACCGTCTTGCAAAGCAGATCGAGAAATTCGTCGGAAAGCTCGTCCGCCACGTCAAGACGCCAGCCACCGATGCCCTTTTTGATATAGGTCTCGGCTACGCCGCCTTCGCCTGCCAAAAATTCTCGGCAAGCCTCGCACGAGGGATTCAGCTTGGGAAGGATCTCAATGCCCCACCAGGATTGGTAGGAATCGGGGAATTTCTTAAAGCAAAACCAATCGTGATAATCGGAGGCTTCGGACTGATAAGCCCCTAACGAATCGTATTTGCCGAAGCGGTTGAAATAGAG
>JAZLBM010000011.1:0-13735 GCA_045613705.1 Eubacteriales bacterium
CGTTGCCTGATTAAGCTTTTTGGAAACGCCTAAGAAGGGGCAGATTCCTAAGAATCGGCTTAAAACGTAGTTGTTTGCCAAAACGGAGGTCATAAGAATAATAACAAAGCTTTTAAAATCCATTATTCTGCCTCCTTTGCAATATCACAGGTATTCTTCTGGCAGAAAGCAGCCGACGGGCAGCTCTCGCAGCCAAAGGATTTCTTTTTGGGAGCCTTGCCGCCGGTTACCACGTAGACGAGGGCGATCATAAGGCCGTAAACGACCATACCGCCGGGCGCCTTAACAAGGAACTCGATCTTATAATCGGCAAGGAAGGGAATGGCGATGCCGGCGAAGCTTGCCGCGCCGAGAACCTCGCGCACGGTAGCGATGGCACAGAGTGCCAGAGTAAAGCCGATACCCATACCGAGACCGTCAAGGGCGGAAGCACCGACGGAATTCTTGCTGGCGAACATCTCGGCTCTTCCGAGGATGATACAGTTAACAACGATCAGCGGCAGGAAGACGCCAAGGCTTTCGTCAAGAGCGGGAAGGAATGCCTTAACCAGAAGCTGTACGATGGTCACGAAGGTCGCAATAATAACGATATAACAGGGAATACGGGTGGTTTCGGGAATGATCTTGCGGAGCAGGGAGATCAGCATATTGGAGCAAACGAGAACCAACAGTGCCGAAATGCCCATACCGAAGGCGCTGAACACGTCCTTGGTGGTCGCAAGAGTGGGGCAGGTACCGAGGATCAGTACCAGAACGGGGTTTTCCTTGAGGATACCGTTCAGAAGCACGGAAAGTGCGTTATTCTTCTTCATTATTCGGTTACCTCCTCAATGATTTTTACTGCCTTGAAGGCGTTCAGGATCGCGGTCTTATAGGCGTTCGTGGTAACGGTTGCGCCTACGATGGCGTCGATCTCACCGTAGCTTGCCTCGGTCTTGCCGTCGAACTGTCCGTAGAAGCTTTCCTCGGCACACGCGGCGCCGTAGTTTGCGGACTCGTTCTGGGAGAGGGTGAGGGTGTCGATGATCACGCCGTCAGCGGTGATGGATACCTGAATGAGAATGGGAAGCTTCTGCTCTGCGGGAGCATAAGGATTCTGGGAGCTGTAGCCGTTTGCCTTGACCTCGATCACGTAGCTTCCGCCGGTGGTCTTCTTGACGGAGGTCACGGAGGAGGAAATGCCGGTGTAGGCGGTAAGGTCAACGTCCGAAAGGGTGCTTGCGGCAAGGGTCTCGTAAGCCGCGAGGATCATAGCCGCCTCCTCTGCGGTGCAGTCACCGGTGGCAACGCCCTTGGTGTCTGCCACGATCATCTTCTCGCCGATCACGTAAACGGCACCTGCGCCGTTCTTTGCGGTGTAGATGGCATCCACGCCTGCGATGGCTTCGGTGAAGAAGGTCTTGTCAAACTCACCGTTCGCGGCGGGGAGTGCTTCCTTGAGGTTGTCGCGGAAGATCTCTTCCTCGGTGCGGATCTCAACGCTCTCGCCACCGAAGATCTTGGCGGCGTTCAGCGCGTCCTTAACAGCGGCGCGGTAACCGTTGATGGTCTTACTGGTGGCACCTGCCTCTACGTCAACGACGGAGGTAGCGTCGGCACCGACCAGCTTCTCGCCGAAGGTCTTCTCAAGGCCCCAGGTCTCGTTGGAGCCGAGGCAGACGGCACCGCTCACGGTGCCCGCGGGGGTGATACCGCACATAATGACCAGTCCCGAGGCATAGCCTGCGGTGGAAAGCTTGATGGCGTAGCCGCCCTCGGAGGCACGGTAAGCCTCAACGACGGTGGCGGGAAGGGTATACTCGGAAAGGTCGATCTTCTCAAAGCTTCCGCCATTGGGGAGAACCTGGAAGAGTGCCTCGTTTGCCTTCTTATCATCGTTCGCCTTGATGATGGGCGCGGTGAAGTAGTTGGTCACCGAAAGAAGGACGGCAACGATCAGGCAGATGGATACGAGGATGGAAACGTTTTTGATGTGCTTTGTCATGCCTTCGTACCTCCTACGACCTTGCGAGCGGTCAGCTTTTCAATATAGGGAGTCAGAATGTTCATAAACAGAATGGCGAAGGAAACGCCCTCGGGGTAAACGCCAAAATAACGGATGAGGAAGGTAAGTAAGCCTGCGCCGAAGCCGAAGACCACCTTACCCCACGCGGTGGGAGGCGAGGTCACGTAGTCGGTTGCCATAAAGATCGCACCGATCAGAAGACCGCCGGACAGGATCAGGGAAAGCGCCTGCATCGCGTCGAAGCCCTCCATCAGGAAGGAAAGCACGAATACCGTGCCTACGAAGGTAACGGGAAGCTGCCAGGTGATCACGCGACGAGCAAGGAGGTATACGAAGCCCACAAGAAGTGCTACGGCACAGGTCTCGCCGATGGCGCCACCGGTGGTGCCAAGCAGAAGGTCGGTCATCTTGGGGGTGTTGCCTGCCGCGATCTCAACGAGGGGCGTCGCACTCGCGTTGGTATCTACGATGGTGGGGAAGGCCTGCTTTGCCATATTGCTGAAGGCAACCAGCATAAATACGCGGGCGGTGATGGCGGGGTTGACCAGATTGTGGCCGATACCGCCGAAGAGGCACTTGACCATAACGATGGCAAAGAGGGTGCCGACGATGCACTGCCATACGGGGGTGTTGGCAGGTACGTTCAGTGCCAGAAGAAGACCGGTGACGGCGGCGCTGAGGTCGCCGATGGTCTGCTCCTTCTTGGTAAGGACGTTGAAGAGCGCCTCAAAGAGAACTGCGGAGCCTACGCAAACGGCGATGAGAAGCAGTGCGCGAAGACCGAAGATCACGGTGCCGGCAATGGCGGCGGGCGCAAGCGCGATGAGAACGTCGCGCATGATGGTGGACGTGGACTTACCGCAATGAATGTGCGGCGAGACCGTCAGATGAAGCATATTATCCATTACGGGACGCCTCCTTTTCCATTTCTTCCTTAACAAACTGCTTGGACAGCAGGTTGGTCTGTACCAGGGGACGGTTTGCGGGGCAGGAGAAGCTGCAGCAGCCGCAAAGCATACAGGTGTTGATCGACAGCTTGTTCAGCGCCTCGGCATCCTTCTTTTCATAAGCAAGAAGAATATCTGCGGGCGCAAGTCCGAAGGGACAAGCGTTGGTGCAGGAGCCGCAACGGATACAAGCGGTGGTCTTGGGAAGCTTTGCCTCCTTGGGGGTGAGGGCGATCACCGCGTTGGTGTTCTTGAGAACGGGAGCGGTAAGATCGGGCACGGCCACACCCATCATGGGGCCGCCGTACAGAACCTTTTCGGGGGCGGTAGTAAATCCGCCGCAGAAGGCGAATACCTCCTCAAGAGAGGTGCCGATGGGTGCAATTACGTTCTGGGGCTTGCTAACCGAGCCACCGTCAACGGTGATGCACTTTTCCACAAGGGGAAGACCGGTCTTGAGATAGGTGCCGAGCGCGGCAATGGTGGTACAGTTGCAGGCGATGCATCCCACGTCGATGGGAAGCTTGCCCGTGGGGATCACCTTGCCGGTGGTGTGGTAAACGAGTACCTTTTCGCCACCCTGGGGATATACCTCGGGAAGCACCTTGACCTCTACCTCGTCAAGCTTGTCCGCAAGCTTCTTCATCGACTCGATGGCCTTCTTCTTGTTGCCCTCAATGCCGATGATGACGCGCTTGAGGGAGAAATATTTGATCAGGGCAAGAAGGGCGGTCTCCATATCGTCGGCGCGCTCCACCATCGTCAGGGAGTCGCTGGTGATATAGGGCTCGCACTCTGCGCCGTTGATGATCAGCTCTTCAATGCGGGAGGGGTCTACGTTCCACTTGACGTGGGTAGGGAAGCCCGCGCCGCCAAGTCCTACGATACCGCTCTCGCGGATGGCATCGACCAGCTCCTCGCGGCTGTTGATCACGGGAGGGGTCACCGAGTCGGCAAGCGTCATCAGACCGTCGGACTCAATGGTGACGGCGGGAACCTTGCGACCCGAGGAGAGAAGAATATCGGCGATCTTGGTCACCTTACCCGAAACACTCGCGTGAATGGGGGCACAAACGTAGCCGGAGGCCTCTGCGATCTTGGTGCCGACGCCAACAAGGTCACCAACCTTTACCACGGGGGTAGCGGGTGCACCGATGTGCATCAGCATCGGGATGGTTACCGTTTTTATATCGGTCAGACGAGTGGCAGACTGATCGGCGGTGTTTTTTCTGTGAGGAACGTGAACGCCATGTAAGAAAAAAGACATTTGATTTCTACCTTTCTGTTTTTTTTCATAATTTTTCAATTATACAGTATAGCACAAAACGATGCGAATGTCAACCCAAAAACGCCTTCCTTCCTCTGTCAAAACGGAATATTTTGACGGATATTGACAAAATATAAAGAAGGTTGTATAATAAGGGCGTCAATTTTGAAGGGAGGACAACGGTCTGTGAATATTTTGCATCATTTTATTGAAATGATTCTTCCTTATATGATCTCGGTTTTGGAGCTGATCGGCATCTTCGTGGTGTTCTGGTCGGGTCTGCGCGGACTTTGGCAGTATCTTCAGATCACCTTCCGCAAAAAGGATCTGGATCTGCAGAGCAATCTTGCCAAGGGTCTTGCCATGGGTCTTGAATTCAAGATGGCGGCAGAGATCCTTCGAACGGTTCTGATCCAGAATCTTGATGAGCTGAAAATGCTTGGCGCCGTGATCCTCATTCGCGCGCTCCTCAGCTTGCTGATCCACTATGAGATCAAGCATCCCCGCAAGAAGGCTGACAAAAAGGAAGCCGAGAAGGACGAAGAATAAACCACCGCGCGCTCCCACGGGAGCGCGCGGGAAATTTTACATAGCAAGGATTTTATATGACAATTCTCGAAAGAATCAAATATCCCGGAAAATTTTTTAAGCGACTTTTCAAATGGGGAGGACTCGGTCTTCTGACCGGCGTTTTCGGCGGTCTTGTGGGCGCGCTTTTTGCCCACACCCTGTCCTTTGTAACAGGGCTTCGCAATGCCAACCCCTGGCTGATCCTTCTGCTTCCCGTGGGCGGTCTTGCCACGGTTGGTATCTACCGCCTCTTCGGTATGCGCAATAACCGCGGAACCAACGAGATCATCGACGCCATACTCAATAACCGCCCCGTCAAGGTGCTGGTGGCACCCGTGATTTTCCTCGCCACCGCCATCACCCACTTGTTCGGCGGCTCGGCGGGCAGAGAGGGCGCGGCGCTTCAGCTGGGCGGCGCGGGCGCGTCGGCCTTGGCCAAGCTCTTCCGCCTGAAGGGGGAGGAGCGCACCGTCCTCATTATGAGCGGTATGAGCGCCGTTTTCGCAGGTCTTTTCGGCACGCCTCTTACGGCAACCCTCTTTACTATGGAGTTTGAGTCGGTGGGAACTATTTTCTCCCCCGCGCTTCTTCCTTGTTACCTTTCCGCCTTCACGGCGAGCACCATCGCGTCGCTCCTCGGCGTCCATCCCGAGGGAATGGCGCTCAATGAGGTCTTTTCGCTGAACGCCGTGAACGACGTGAAGCTTCTTGTGTTGTCCATTGCCATTGGTCTTATGGGCATCGTGATGTGCTGGGTGCTCCACTTTGCTCAGCATAAGGCAGAGCATCTTCTTCCCAACCCTTGGATCCGTATTCTCGTGGGCGCGGCGGTGATCATCGCTATGACCCTTCTTGTGGGAAGCGGACGCTATAACGGCGCGGGTATGGAGGTGGCACTTGAGGCCATCGAGGGACACGCTAACTGGTATGACTTTGCCCTCAAGCTGCTCTTTACCGCTGTGACGCTTGCCGCCGGCTTCAAGGGCGGCGAGATCGTGCCCACCTTTTGTATCGGCGCCACCTTTGGTTGGCTGATGGGAACCCTTCTGGGTATGGATCCCGGATTTGCCGCCGCCTTTGGCTTGATCGGTCTTTTCTGTGCCGTCACCAACAGCCCCGTTGCCGCCATCGTGCTCAGCGTGGAGATGTTTGGAAGCGCCAATCTGCACGTCTTTGCACTCGTGTGCGTGATCGTGTTCGTTATGTCGGGTAAGTGGGGACTTTACAGTAGTCAGATCTTCCGGTTCTCCCACGCGAGAAAGCTTCGCCAAAATACAGATGAAGAAAATGAGGGTTGACCGTCGGTCAGCCCTTCTTTTTTTGCGAAAAAAGGGAAATATCTGCCCGTTTCCCTTGACACACATATATAAATAGGTATATAATTGAGGTATTACAAGCAATTCCCAAGGGGGACAATATATCAATGCAAAAGGAGACGTCTGTAATGAAGCATTCGACAATTCTTCTGCGCCTCGTTCTGGTTCTGCTGCTGGTATGCGCGATGGTGATCACCTGCGCCTGCGGAAAGAACGGAGACGACACAGGAACACCGGAAACCGAGGATCGCACCACCGAGATCGGTGACGTGACCGAATCCGAGCCGGAATCGGAGACCGAAACGGAAACCGAAACGGAAACCGAAACGGAGACCGAAACGGAGACCGAGACGGAGACCGAGACGGAGACTGAAACGGAGACTGAAACGGAAACCGAAACGGAAACCGAAACGGAGACCGAAAAGGAGACCGAGAAGGAGACCGAGAAGGAGACCGAGAAGGAGACCGAGACGGACGGACCCATCGATATCGTGGTTCCTACGCCCGTGCCTCACGTTCACAGCTGGAGCACCAAGGTGGTCGAGGCCACCTGTAAGGAGCAGGGCTATACCCTTCGCACCTGCTATTGCGGTGCCAGCGAAAAGGTAAACTATACCGACATCGATCTTTCCAAGCATATTTTTGGAGAGCCTATTACCGATCACAAGGCAACCTGTCTTGAGAACGGATACGTGGTCAGCATCTGCACGGTATGTAAGGCCGAATCCGAGCGCACGCCCGAGGCGGCTACCGGACACAAGTGGGTAGCGGCGACCTGTACGGCGGCGCAGTACTGCGAGACCTGTCACGCCACGGGTGAGCCCGCAACGGGACACAAGTTCGGCGAGACCCCCGTCAGCGAAAAGGCACCCAAGTGTACCGAGGCGGGAAGCAAGACCTACCGCTGTATCCACGAGGGATGTACCCAGCAGACGGTAGAAACCGTTGCCGCAACCGGTCACCTTACCGTGAACTGGAACGGCGGCATCGAGGAGAAGCTTGTTGAGGGCACCACCTGTCAGTACGTCAACGTGGAGACGGGCTACTGTGCCGAGTGCAACACTCCCGTGACCCGCGACAGTGCACCCTTCTATAAGCACGTTGAGCAGGTAGCCATCACCAACGCCACCTGTGTGGCAGAGGGTAGCAAGGTCTACACCTGTAAGGTCTGCTCTGCAGCGATCCGTACCGAGTCCATCGCTATCGATCCCACCGCTCACGCGTGGAACGGCGGCGAGGATTCCCAGGATGGCGCAACCACCCTCTTTACCTGTACGGCAGAGGGCTGCGAGGCTACCAAGGTAAAATATAACGAGACCAAGGCGACGCTGAACGTCAAGGAGGTCTCCGCCGTCGAGGTTGGCGGCGCAACCATCTCTCCCGACGAGGCTACCAAGGCAGAGCTTGCGGACAACGTAACGCTCAGCGTTGAGACCAAGACGGTTGAGGAGCTGATCGAAAACAGCGACGTACAGATCGACGAGGCACTTGCCGAGCGTATCGGCGAGAGCGCCATCTACGATCTTTCCATGATGGCAGGCGACGACAAGATCACCACCTTCGGTGGATCGGTCACCGTTCGTGTGCCCTATGAGCTGGAGGAGGGTGAGGACCCCGAGAATATCGTCGTTTGGTTCATCAACGACAACGGCGAGGTGGAGGCCATCCCCGCAACCTACGAAAACGGCTGTGCCGTATTCAGCACCACCCACTTCTCCTACTACACCGTAACCAAGATGAATCCCGCCGAGCGCTGTGCCCTTTACGGACACAACTACGTGGGCGAGGATGACGTGGTGATCACGGTTGACGGCGTGACGGTTACCGTCAAGGGAACCCACGTGCCCGCGACCTGTGTCAGCGGCGGCTACGACATCACCGTATGCTCCCGTTGCGGCGAGAGAGTTGCCAATCTCAATCCCGTAAAGGCGCTTGGTCACGACTATGTGAAGGACGTTGTGAATCCCACCTGTACCCAGGCCGGTAAGGAGACCTACGATTGCTCCCGTTGCGATGTCACCTACACCGTTACCCTCAAGGCAACGGGTCACAGCTGGCACGCCGAGGAGGACACCCTTGACGGCGAGGCAGGCAATCGCGACAGATACGTAGCGCCCACCTGTGCCACCAAGGGTCAGCACTATATCGTTTGTACCAAGTGCGACGCGGAATATAAGGAGGATCTGCCTCAGATCGGACACAGCTACGCGGACACCAAGGTGGACGCCACCTGCACGGAGCGCGGCTACGTACACCACAAGTGTCAGAACAAGGGATGTACCTCCGAGTACGATTCCGATTATACCAAGGCGCTTGGACACGCCTTTGATAAGCAGGGCAGCTGCTCCCGTTGCGACGCCAAGTGTCAGCACGAGTACGTAAACGGCATCTGTAAGCATTGTCAGGGACAGGAGAACGTGGTTTACCCCGAGATCACCCGTGAGGAGACCGTGATTCTCGCCATGGGCGATACGGAGACGCGTTACCTGACGCTCTGCTACGGCGCGGACGGCACGCTTCTCAAGGTAGAGGATTACCGCCTCTATTCGGTGCCGACCGTCTCGAATTCCACCGGAAACACGAGAGTGGATTCCTACCGCCTCAGCGGTGTGGTATATGAGTTCTATCTTGCCGACAAGACCGCGGTGCTTGACACCTTCGGTGCCGGCGAGAGCTGGATCGGACACGAGATCTCCGGCAAGACCAAGGCCATCACCCTCACCGGCACGGCCGAGCGCAAGTATCAGCTGACCGAAGAGGGTTGGGTACAGGTCGACTACCGTGAGGATCTGAACGAAGAGGTTCACGATACCCCCGTCAGCCACGTGATCTATTTCTATCGGAACGAGGCTACGGGCGAGATCACCGAAACGGGACACACCGACGGTGAGAGCATAGGCACAAGCGACGTCGTAGAGAAGAACGATCCCGTATACGGCAAGCTTTACGAGGTGACCGAGACCGAGACCGTATACTGTGCAGTTTGCGGTAAGGAAGCCCATAAGACGGTTATCTTCGGCATCTGCGACGAGAACGAAAACGTTCTCGAATACACCCGCCTCGAATACATTATGGTTGACGGCGTAGAGACGCTGGTCTCCAAGTACGAGGCCAAGGGCGGCATCGCCGAGAGCACCGTCGTTCCCGGTGAATACTATAACTACGCGATATATCAGGATTATCTGACCTACCTTGTGAACGGTACGGTGTTCGTAGACGATCGCTACGATTATATATACGGTGAAAACCATTGTATCTTCACCCTCCGTGAAACGGTCAACGGTGAGGTATCCGAGGCACCCGGCACACCCTACCACTATTACGGCAAAGCCACCTTCGAGCTGCTTGAGGGCTCCGTTACCTGTGGTGACGGCGTGCGCCGTACAGAGCAGTGTGCCGCCTGCGGCGAGACTACCTCCGAGATCGTATATTACCATAGCGCAAGCATTCTCGACAAGACCGTGGATCTTTCCAAGTACGGCTGTACCCACGGCGGAAGCATTGATATCTACCGATGCGCTTGCGGAGAGAGCACCAACGCCTACGTCAACGACGGTGACTGTGAGTACACCTACACGTCCGAGAGCGTCCTTATCGATG
This sequence comes from Eubacteriales bacterium, assembly GCA_045613705.1. Lineage (GTDB taxonomy): Bacteria > Bacillota > Clostridia > Oscillospirales > CAG-272 > RGIG8775. The sequence goes on from JAZLBM010000011.1 coordinate 9,706, forward strand.
ATGATTGGCACGATATCGTGACCAGAGTCTGCGAGGCGTGTGCATGCACCTTTATCGTTGACGAGTGGACTGCCACCGAGAACTGCATCCGAATCAGTCACAACGTATACACCATCAACGGCGAAGAGGTCCACCGCGTGGATACGGTAGGCGCGCCCGGTCATCCCTCCTTCCGCTACGAGCAGGTAGAGGAGGAGACCTATACCGAGATCGTAGACGGCAAGCTGGTCGCGTACGATACGATGGTTCGCGTTTGCACCGAGTGTAAAAGCGTGATCGGCAAGTATGCCATTACCTATACCTACGCGGACGAGACCGACTCGAATATGGCGACCTATGAGCTTCTTGAGTACGTTGCCGTTGGCGACAAGCTGGTGCTTGACGCCAAGACGGTGGGCGAGTTTACCGTAGCGGAAAGTAAGTTTATCCCCGGCTACCGCTACGATCTCGTGACCCACATGGTCGAGTACCACTACGCCCATAATGATTCGGAGGCTCCCGTCTCCTGGGAGGAGAAGACCTGCATCTACGACGGTGCCAACAACTGTGTCTTCCGCGTCATCGTTACCAATTCCCACGGCGATACGTACGAGGAGATCTACGAGGATCACGCGTACTATACCAATCTTTATATGCTGAGAGATCCCGACGGCACCTGCCTTGACGGCGTGGATCGCGTACATATCTGCGTCGAGTGCGGATATGAGAATAGCCGCTACGATGCCTCTACAGGCGGTCACGTTGCAGATCCCTCCGGTGAGAAGAGGGTATATCTGATGAACGATTACGGCCACACCTGCGGTAGTGCGCTGTACGTTTCGGATTGTCTCTGCGGAGAGGGTGCCTCCTGGACCTACGACCTTACCCAGGGTGCAGGCGGTTATATCGGACGCGAGAACATCGATGGCATTATGCATCAGATCACCTACTTCACCTGCGCGGGTGATTGCGAGGGCACCATTACCATCGACCGCTGGACGGTTCGCGATGCCAACTGTATCACGGTAGAATATGAGGAGATTTCCCTTGGTGGCGTCGTTGTAGTCAACGTGGCGAACAGCATAGGACAGAGCCACGAGACGACCAGCAAGCGTCTTCCCGATGAATGTAGCGCTACCGTTGATAAGGATACCGGTATCGAAACGGTCACCGAGGCAAGAGAGCACTACTGTGCACAGTGTTTGGCGTCCATCAGAAAGACGGTTATCGTGAGCGTTTACGACGCCGACGGCAATCTTCTTGAGGATACCGTTTCCCTCTACGAATATCAGGCCGTTGACGGCAATACCACCGCGACGGTCCTCACCTCCACCACCACCGTTACCTACGATGTGGCGGCGGGTACCTACGATCCCACCCTCATCCGCTCCTACCCCGTCTCCGAGGTCATCGTTCACTACAGCAACGGCGTGGAGATCTACCGCCAGGTCGGTGAATACGAATATTTCCTGGGTCACTGTGAGGCCTACATCCATTATACCGATTCTTATGGTGAAAGCTGGACGGTAACGTACGGCGGTCACCCGGAGGAATGGGAGCGCTCCTACGTTCTCAAGGAGGGCGCCAAGAGCTGTCTTGACGGTGTGGACGTTTACGAGACCTGCTATGACTGCGGTATGAGAAGGCTTGTCACTACGACGTACGATCACGTGCCCGGTCAGGTGCTTGAGCGCATCGACCTTGCCAAGTACGGCAGCGTATGCGGCGGCGAAATGATCGTCTGGGGCTGTCCCTGCGGCAAGCCCTCTTCCGTAGAGATGGTGGGCGAATGTCAGCTCACCCTTCAGGAGTCCTACGGCTTTACCGAGGGTGACGATCGCACCGTATACCACTTCCAGTCCTACGCGTGCCCCGTGACCGATCCCGAAGCCTGCGGCTTCTCCTACACCGTTCTTTCCTGGGACGGTGCCGATGAGAATTGCCACTCGGTAACCTACTACACGTACACCCTCGGTGCTTCCAAGCAGGGCGAGGAGGGACTTTACAGCTACACCTACGCGGTGGATTCCGGCAAGACCCGACACAACGTGACCGAGGTCAAGACGCTCACCGAGACCGGCTACGTAAAGACCAAGGAATGTACCGTTTGCGGTATGGTCACCGAGCGTCAGACGGTGGAGAACTTCTACCTTGTCTCCGAGGCCTATGAATATAATGATGACGGTACTCTCAACTATAAGGCCATCCAGAAGGGTAAGATCTACTTCGAGGCAAGCTACTACACCGGTTATCGCATTGTAACGGATAGCGTCAGACGCGAATATTACGACGGACGAGGCAACCTGGACAGCTGGAACGAAACCACCTACACCTATCCCGAGGCAGAGAAGGGCAACTACTGCGTTTTCGAATCGACCTACGTCGACTCCTCCCGTCCCGAAAAGGGTCGTACCACAAAGGGCACCAATCACGTGGAGGGTATGATGTATCTGTCGGATGCCGGATGCGTTCCCGGAACGCCCATCACCCTCAAGTGCAGCTGGTGCGGCGGTACCGAGATTATGTACGACGACTGGAACGGTCATAGCTACTATTTCGACGATACGCTTGGTCTTTACGTCTGCGACGTCTGCGGACTGGAGAGCGCCACCGGCAAGAACGGCGACGTGATCTTTGCCGACTACACCCTCACCGAGGGAGGCGGCGAGCCCAAGTACGTCATCGGCTATCTGAATCAGTACGGCGAGGACTATATCTGGAGCGTATCCCTTGTGATCGAGGGTCGCGAGGACCTCGTGATGCTGGATATTCAGCCCACCGAGGTTGGTGATTACCGCCTTGAGCTGGATGCTCTTGCCATCGCCAAGGAGGCAGAGAAGTATGCGGGTGCTTGTGAATATATGATCCGCGTGGCTCTCGTGCCCACCCGTGCCGCAGGCAAGCTTGACTTTGCCATCACGCTGGATCCCCACATCCCCGTTCTTAACGAGGAGGCAAGCGATTTTGTAAGTGATCCTTGCACGAAGCCGGAGACCCTTGTATATGACTGCGCGCTTTGCGGTGCCAAGGAGATCCGCGAGGAGAGCTTCGGCGGTAGCCATAAATACGTTCGTAACGAAAACTTCTCCGTAACCGAGGAGAACGGTCGTCAGATCAAGTGCGAGGAGATTCGCTATACCTGCGATCACTGTGATTATGAGGATTATTCCCGCTTCACGTACGTCTACGGACTTGACGGCGAGCTGGTAGAGAGACGCTACGCGTATATGCGTAACGGCGAGCTTCGCGAAACGGTGACCACCTACGACAATGAGGCAGGCACCTACTCCCTCACCGAGACGCGTGCCAACGGCACCACCAAGACCTACGTTTACGTCACGGCCACCGACGAACTCCTTCTGACCACCGCCAAGGATGCCGACGGCAACCTGCTCTGGCAGGAGACCTACGAGTACGCCTACGATTTCAACGGCAATTCTTACAGAAGTCTTATCTTCTATGAGAATTTCGAGCATGATTACTGGTGGAAAGAGGAAACGGAGTACGACTTCAAGAAGGGAACCTACGTCCTGACTTTCACCAATAGCGACGGAGACGTTGAGGTCTCCGAAGGCACTATTGACGGCGGAAAGAAATAAGCCACAGCCCCGAGTGCGATGCGCTCGGGGCTTTATTTTTTTCGAGAATGCCTTGATGTTTGGGGAAATCCGTGCTATAATGAGATGGATTCCCAATTCGTACTACATAAAAAGGAAGGAATTACAGATGTCTGAAATGAACCAAAAGTACCAAGCACTGTTCACGCCTTGGAGGATCGGAAACGTAGAGATCAAAAACAGGATCGTTATGTGTCCCATGGGCGGAACCTCCCTCTTCGGTTGGTTTGAGCTGACCGGCTGTCACTTTGATAAAGAGGCCGCCAAGCTTTTCCTTGAGCGCGCCAATAACAACGTTGGTCTTATCATTCCCGGTATTGCGCCTCTGCGCGATACCTTCTGGGGCAAATGGCTCTGGCAGAACGAAAAAATGTTCGTTGAGCTGAAGGATTTTATGGACGAGATCCATAAGACGGGCGCAAAGCTCTTCATTC
>JAZLBM010000012.1:0-2447 GCA_045613705.1 Eubacteriales bacterium
CACCGGTTATTGACAAAAGTTATCCACAAAGGTTATACACAAGGCTGTGGATAAGTTGAGGTTATAGGTAAGGGTGATAAATTGATGTTTAGCGGTCTGTTCGTCGGTGCACTTAAAGCCTCCCTCCGAGAGGGAGGTGGCACACGAAGTGTGACGGAAGGAGCCTGCGAGATGCGCGATTAGCACTCGCCATATCAAGGCGCAAAAGATTTTGTTGCGCGGGCTCCTCCACCCGCTTCGCGGGAGCCCCCTCCCGGAGGGAGCCTTATAGCGTGACTGCAAACCCACCGCCAAATCAAAATTTGAAATCACTTTCAACTTTCAATTTTCATCTTTCAATTCTTCCACGTACCCTCCGTTTTCCACGCGGATGATCTTGGCGTGGGGATAGAGGTCGGGATCGATCTCGCAGGTGGTCATAATGACCTGCTTATCGCGGATCTCTTCAATGAGGTAGGCGCGACGGGCGTTATCAAGCTCCGAAAGCACGTCGTCAAGGAGAAATACGGGATACTCGCCGCATTCCTTTTTGATGATCTCGCCCTCGGCAAGCTTGAGTGCAAGCGCCAGCGACCGTTGCTGACCCTGCGACGCGAAGGTGCGTGCCGAATTGCCCGAAAGCTCGATCTCAAAATCGTCCTTATGGGCGCCCACAAGGGTGGTGCCGGCATAGATCTCCCGCTCCGCGTACTGCCGAAGCAGACGAAGATAGGTCTCTTTGGTTACGTTTAAGTCGTCATAGCTCTCAAGCCCTGCCGAGCCCACGTAGCGGACGGTAGGAACCTCGTTATCCCTTCCCGTCACACGGGACATCTCCGCAAAGCTTTCCTTGACAAATTTCTCAAGCTGTGCCACGTAGGACGCGCGGAAACGGGACAGAATGGCGGCCTCGTGCGCCAACTGCTCGTTCCATTGCTCAATGGTGGCGTTATACGCCGCGCGGTTGTCAAGGGCGGTCTTCAGAAGATTATTTCTCTGCTTCAAAATGCGCTCGTACTTTTCAAGAGCGATGACGTACATAGGGCGCAGCTGGCTGATGGCCGCGTCAAGAAAATCACGGCGAACGGCGGGCGCACCCTTCACAAGGGACAGATGCTCGGGGCAAAAGAGGACGCAACGGAAGCGACCCACAAAATCCGAAAGCTTTGTCACCTTGTTCTTGTTAATTTCATAGGCGTGACGGCGGCCGCGCTGATACTTCATGGTGATATTCTGCCTGCGGCTGTCGGTGAAATCCACCGAAAGGACGGCAAAATCCTCACCGAAGCGGATTAGCTGCTCCTCGCGCGTCGCCCGAAAGCTCTTCGCGCTGGAGGCAAGCCAGACCGCCTCAAGAAGATTGGTCTTGCCCTGGGCGTTGTTTCCAAGGAGGATGTTGACGCCCTCGCAAAAGGTCACGCTTCCCGTAGCGTTACGGAAATTTTCGACCGAAACCTTGTTACAAATCATATCAGTTGTTCATTCGTACGGGAAGGAGCATATACTCCTCCTCGATTCCTTCTTCCTTTTCGTCGGGCTCGATGTTGATACCGGTGAGTGCCGAGGTCAGAGAGATCTTCAGCATATCGGTGCCGCAGGCTCTGACGCTGTCGATGAGCCAACGGTTGTTAAAGGCGATGAGAATGGAGTCACCCTCGTGCTCGACCTCGATCTCGTCGTAGGTGCTGCCTGCGGTGGAGTTGGCAAGAACCTTGAGGATACCCTCCGCGATATCAAAGCGAACGGAGGAACGAACGCTGCCCGCGATTCTCTCCTCGGTGATGAGAGCCGCGCGCTCAAGAGCGGACAGAAGCTCGCCGCGACCAACCTTGATGTGGATCTTGTGGGTCTTGAGAAGCACGCGATCGTAGTCGATGTAGCGACCGTCCACAAGGCGGGAGAAGAAGGTCAGCTCGCCGAAGATAAAGATGATGCTCTTGCGGGTCATATAGACCTGAACCATCTCGTCCTCGTCGTCGTCAAGCATACGGGAAAGCTCGTTCACCGTCTTTACGGGCACGATGAAGGAGAATTCCATACGGGTGCCCTCCGCGCCGCTGTTAACGATCTCGGTCTCCATCTTGCACTTGGCAACCTTGAAGCTGTCGCAGGAGACGAGCATCAGGGAATTGTCCTTGATCTCAAAATACGCGCCGTTGAGCACGGGACGCTGATCGTTTACGCCCATGGCGTAGGAAACCTTACCGATCATGCGCTTAAGCACGCCCTGAGAGACGGTAAAGCTCTGATCGCTTACAAGCTTGGGGATAATGGGGAAGTCAGCACCCGCAAGAGCGTTCATCTTGTGAACCGACTTTCCGCTCTCGATGGAGGCTACCAGCTTATCGTCAACCGTGAGGGTGATCTCGTCGCCGTCCATGACCTTAATGGTCTGATTGAACTTCTGGGCGTTGACGATGTAGGTGCCCTCCTCGATGACCTTAGCCTCGATGGTGATGCGCATACCC
>JAZLBM010000013.1:0-4116 GCA_045613705.1 Eubacteriales bacterium
ATTCCCGTATTCTACTGCGAGGATTGCGACGAGGTAATCTGCACCACCGAGACCATTGACCGTATCTCCGAGATCTTCGGCGAGAAGGGCTCCAACGCCTGGTTTGATATGGAAGTGTCCGAGCTTCTGCCCGAGGGATTCGTATGTCCCAAGTGCGGCAAGACCCATTTCGCAAAGGAAACCAATACCCTTGACGGTTGGTTTGACTCCGGCTCCTCTCACTTCTCGGTTCTTCGCGAGGAGGAGTGGCCTGCTGACGTTTACCTTGAGGGTGCTGACCAGTACCGTGGTTGGTTCCAGGCATCTCTGCTTACCGATATCGGTGCCAACGGCGGCACCACCGCGCCCTTCAAGACGGTTCTGACCCACGGTTGGGTCGTTGACGGTGAGGGTCGCGCGATGCACAAGTCCCTCGGAAACGGCGTGGATCCTCTGGATATGATCGCCAAGTACGGCTCGGATCTGGTTCGTCTTTGGGTTGCTTCCAGCGACTATCGCGTAGACGTTCGCGTTTCCGACCTGATCTTCAAGCAGCTTTCCGAGGCATACCGTAAGATCCGTAACACCGCCCGTATCATTCTGGCAAACCTTAATGACTTTGATCCCAACACCGATATGGTGGCACTTGCCGATATGGAGGAGATCGACCGTTGGGTTCTTGCCGAGTTCAACGAGCTGGTGAAGACCTGCCGTCGCGCTTACGACGACTATGAGTTCCACGTGATCTATCACGAGGTCTGCAACTTCTGTACCACCAACCTGTCCAAGATCTACATCGACGTAACCAAGGACAGAGTATACGTTGGCAAGAAGGACGGACAGCCTCGCCGTGCGGCACAGAGCGCTATGTACACCGTTCTGAACGGTCTTACGAGAATTCTTGCGCCCCTCATCAGCTTCACCGCAGAGGAGATCTGGCAGGCTATGCCCCACGCGTCCTCCGACGTTCGTGAGAGCGTATTCCTCAACGAGATCCCCACATACGACGAGACCCTCTGCAACGCCGAGCTTGCGGCAAGATGGGATCGCCAGTTCGCCCTTCGCGATGACGTTATGAAGGCACTTGAGGTTGCCCGTGCGGCAAAGCTTATCGGTAAGTCTCTTGACGCTAAGGTCACGGTTTACACCGAGGACAAGGATGCGGCGGCTCTTCTTGAGAGCTTCGGCGCTGATCTCGCAACCGTTTATATCGTGTCCGACGCCAAGGTGGTTGTAGGAAAGGCTCCCGAGGGTGCCTTCACCGAGACGGCTTCCGGCATCGAGGTGCTTGTTGAGCTTGCAGACGGTGAGAAGTGCGACCGTTGTTGGGCACACTCTACCGAGGGTGAGCACACCGAGGACGGCGGATTCATCTGCGCCAAGTGTAAGGCAATTATCGAAGGTTAAAAATAGGGGACTGCGCCGCGTATCGCGCGCAGTCCCTTTGTTGAAAGGACCGTTATGTGGATTTATTTTCTGATTATCGTGGGTGTCGTGGTTCTGGACCAGATCACCAAGTGGATCGTTCTTGCAAAGCTCCCCGTAGGGCATTCGGTGGATCTGATCCCCGGCATTTTCCGCTTTACCCATATCAAGAACCCCGGCGCGGCGTTTGGCATTCTTGAGAACAACCGATGGGTCTTCATCGTGATCTCTCTTGTTGCCGTGGCGGCTATGGTGGCGTATCTTGTCAAATATCGCCCGAAGAACGGTTGGATGTACGTTCCCCTTTGTATGATCGCGGGCGGCGGTCTTGGCAATATGATCGACAGACTGTTTTACTATGAGGAGGGAAGCTCCTTCGGTAACGGTCTTGTGGTGGATTTCCTTGACTTCTGCGCCTTCCCGAATCTTTGGCATTGGGTATTCAACGTGGCTGACGCCTTCGTGGTGGTCGGCGCAGGCATTCTTTTCGTGTACCTTGTGCTTGATATTATCAAGGATATAAAGAAGGAACAGGCCGAAAAGGCTGATGGAGCATCCGATGGAGAATAATATGCGGCTTGTGGCAGAGGTGACGGACGCCGGCACGCGCCTTGACGCCTTCGTCAGTGCCACGGGTGAGTTGACCCGCTCGGCGGCGGCACGCCTCATCGAGGAGGGGGCCATTACCGTGGGCGGCAAATCGGTGGCGAAGAACTATAAGCTTCGCGCAGGCGACGAGGTGGAGATCCTTCTCCCCGAGCCCACACCCTCCGAGGCACAGCCTGAGGACATTGCCCTTGACGTGGTGTATGAGGATAGCGATATCATCGTCATCAATAAGCCCGTGGGTATGGTGGTTCATCCTGCGGCGGGTAACGAGCAGGGAACGCTCGTCAATGCTCTCCTGTACCATTGCGGTGATTCGCTTTCGGGCATCGGCGGCGTGGTGCGCCCGGGTATCGTGCATCGTATCGACAAGGATACAAGCGGACTTCTCGTGGTTGCCAAAAACGACGACGCCCATAACTATTTGGCCGAGCGCATCAAGATCCATGAAGTGGGACGCATCTATTATGCGCTTCTTGTGGGCAATCTGAAGGAGGATCGGGGCACGGTGGACGCGCCTATTGGCAGACATCCTCGTGACCGCAAGAAAATGGCGGTGCTGGGTGCCGCTGACGGACGTTCCCGAAACGCCGTTACCCATTACGAGGTGCTGGAGCGCTATCGCGGCTACTGCTTCGTGCGGTGCCGTCTTGAGACGGGCAGAACCCATCAGATCCGCGTGCATATGGCGCATCTGGGACATCCTCTTGTGGGAGACGTTACCTATGGCGGCGGAAAGACCAAGTTTGAGCTTTCCAACAAGAGCCTGATTGAAGGGCAGTGCCTCCACGCGGGAGAGCTGAAGCTGACCCACCCGAGAACGGGCGAGGAGATGCACTTTAGGTGCGAGCTTCCCCGTGAGATGCAGATCCTCATCGAAAAAATGCGAAAGCTTTCATAAATGACAAGGCGGCGAAGGCCGCCTTTTTTTGACAAAATTTTTTCTCCTTCATATGATGGTAACGAGGCTCCCGACGGAGCCCCAAAAACGATCAAGGAGAGCGACTCTATGTATATAGAAGAAAATGATAACAGAACGCCCCGCGAGCGTGTGGACGACGTCTTTCTTCGTCATATGCTGGGCGGTGCGGAGAATGCGTGCCCCACGGGCGACGGCGGAAAAACGGGCGGGGGAACGCCCTGCAATCCCTCCGGCGGTGCGGACACCCGACGCCTTATGAATTTTCCCCTCGGTATGGTCTATTCGCCCTTTCAGGAGTGGAGAAACGTGTACGATGCGGATACAGCGCTTGCCCGCGGCACGCTGTTCGGCGAGCTGGATAAGCCGTGGGAGGTTCCTGCCCCCACGGGGAAGGGAGGTTGTCGCTGTGAATAACAATACCCCCAACCGAAACGACCGAAGAATGGGCACCTGCCGAAACGGCGGTTGCGCCAATCACGGTAGCCACGCGAACAACGGTGGGCGCCCGGGGCGCATAGACTGCGGCAACTGTCGCGTGCTAATGGATCGCCTTCGCGCCGTGGATTTTGCTCTGAATGAGACGGTGCTTTACCTGGACGCGTATCCCACGTGCGGTGAGGCTATGAGCCTTTATAAGCAGCTGGTGACAGAGAGAAAGCAGCTGGTGGAGGCCTATGAGACCGGGTGCGGCCCTCTTACCATGTACGGAAACGTGGCCAATACCTGGGACTGGACGGAAGGTCCTTGGCCCTGGGAAGCCGAAGCAAACGGATGAGAGGAGATAAGCGTTATGTGGATCTATGAGAAAAAATTGCAATACCCTGTTAAGATCAAAAATTCCAATCCCGCCCTGGCGCAGGCCATCATTTCCCAGCTTGGCGGCCCTGACGGCGAGGGAGGCGCGGCAACGCGCTATCTCAATCAGCGTTACTCCATGCCCTACGATCAGGTGACGGGAATCTTGACTGACATTGGCAACGAAGAGCTTTCCCACGGCGAAATGATCGCCGCCATTGTGTATCAGCTGACCCGCAATATCAAGGAGAGCGACATTATGGGCACGCCCTTCGCCTCTTACTTTGTGGATCACACCACGGGCGTGTATCCTGCATCTGCGGCGGGCATCCCCTTTGATGCCAAATATATCGGTGTAAAGGGCGACGTGCTTGCTGACCTTAACGAAG
>JAZLBM010000014.1:0-13962 GCA_045613705.1 Eubacteriales bacterium
GCTTCTCCCCGCAAGCCAGGAGATACGAAATGGCATACTGGTCGTCCACTTCGTTGTAGGCATCGGTATCCAGCACCACGTCAATGGGGTCCTCAGGCACCGACAAATTGCGAAGTCTTTGCTCGTTCGTCATATCAGTTCTCCTTCAAAAATCGTTGCACCTCGTCAAAGGTGGGGATGGACGGTGCCGCGCCCTTGCGGGACACCGAGATAGCCGCGGCGGCGGAGGCTGTCAGAAGCGCCTTCTCCACGGATTCGCCGCGCGCAAGGGAGGCTACGAAATAACCCGTAAAGGTGTCTCCTGCCGCTGTTGTATCCTGCACCGCCACGGTGAAAGCGGCCTGTCGGAGCACGCGGTCGCCTTGTCGGTACAGGCAGCCTGCCTTACCGAGGGTCAACACTACTTGGAGACGAGGATACTGCGCCGCAAGCATCTCAAGACCGCGGGTGGGATCGTCGCATTCCGTGATCTGCCCCATTTCCACTTCATTGAGAAGCAGATAGGACAACATCCCGAAGTCAATATTTTTCAGCCTTTCGTTATAAGGCGACGGATTGAGAACGATCTGCATGCCCCGCGCATAGCCCTCCTTCACAAGGGTATCCACGTGGCTGATCTCGTTTTGAAGCACGAGCATATCGCCTTTCTCAAAGTCATTCAGCACCTGGCGGATCTGCGCTTCCGTCACGGCCTCATTGGAGCCGGGATACAGAAGGATGGCATTCTCGCCACGATCACTCACTTGAATGATGGCGTGACCGTTTTTTCCCTCCACGGTTTTCAGGTGCGAAACGTCAGCACCACTCTCCAAGAGAAGATCGCGAAGCATTTCGCCCTCCTGCCCCACGCATCCCGCGTGGAAGACAGACGCCCCTGCGCGCGCAAGCGCCACCGATTGGTTAAGTCCCTTGCCGCCCGGAAAAAGCGAAAGCCCCGTGGCCGCCTCGGTCTCGCCCTCACCCACGATGTGAGGCAAGGCATATACGTAATCGATATTACAAGAACCAAAGTTCAGGATCTTCATTGCTGTCACCTCCGTTTGTCCCATTATAGCACGCGCCTCATGCAAAATCAAGACCGAACAGAAAAAAGGAGTTGCTCTCGCAACTCCTTTTTGAATCGTTTATTGCTGGATCTCTTCCATAACGAAGGCCTCAAGAATATCACCGATCTTGATATCGTTGAACTTATCACGACCGACACCGCACTCGTAGCCGCTGGCTACCTCACGGGCATCATCCTTAAAGCGCTTCAGAGAGGAGATCTTATCCTCAAAGATCACCACGCCGTCGCGGACTACGCGGATCTGCGCGTTTCTTGCGATCTTACCGTCCTGAATGTAGGAACCGGCAATGGTACCGACACCGGGAACGTGGATGGTCTGGCGAACCTCGGCGTGACCGAGGATCACTTCCTTGAACTTGGGAGCAAGCATACCCTTCATCGCGGCGGTGATCTCCTCGATGGCGTCGTAAATGACGCGGTAGGTACGGATCTCAACGTTCTGACGCTCGGCAGAGTCGATCGCGCCCTTATCGGGACGAACGTTGAAGCCTACGATGATCGCGTTGGAGGCGGCGGCGAGCATAACGTCGCCCTCGGTGATACCACCGGCGGCAGAGTGGATGACTCTTACGCGTACCTCCTCGTTGGTGATCTTTTCAAGGGACTGCTTAACCGCCTCGGCAGAGCCCACAACGTCAGCCTTAACGATGACGTTAAGATCCTTAACGCCCTCGGAGATCTGGTTGAACAGATCGTTGAGGCTTGCGCGGCTATTGGCCTTGAACTCCTCTTCCTTGGCCTTGTTACGGCGGTTATCGGCAAGCTCACGTGCCATTCTTTCGTCTTCAACACCGTTGAACTCGTCACCCGCAGTAGGAACCTCGGCAAGACCGATGATCTCAACGGGAACGGAGGGCGTAGCCTCCTTCACGGCGCGACCGGTATGGTCAGTCATCGCACGGACACGACCAACGGCAGTACCTGCGATCACGATATCACCGATACGAAGCGTACCGTTCTGTACAAGGACGGTAACCACGGGACCGCGTCCGCGATCCAGCTTACCCTCGATGACGATACCCTTTGCACGGCGGTTGGGGTTAGCCTTCAGCTCCTTAACCTCGGCAACCAGAAGCACGCTCTCAAGCAGATCGTCGATACCCTGATGGGTAAGAGCCGAAACGGGAACGCAGATCACGTCGCCGCCCCACTCCTCGGGAACCAGATCGTACTTGGTAAGCTCCTGCTTGATGGCATCGGGATTGGCGCTGGGCTTATCCATCTTATTGATAGCAACGATGATGTCAATGCCTGCGGCCTTGGCGTGGTTGATCGCCTCTACGGTCTGGGGCATGATACCGTCGTCTGCGGCAACGACAAGGATCGCGATATCGGTAGCCTGTGCACCTCTTGCACGCATTGCGGTGAACGCCTCATGACCGGGGGTGTCAAGGAAGGTGATATCCTGTCCCTGGATCTTTACGCGGTACGCACCGATGTGCTGGGTAATACCGCCCGCCTCACCGGAGGTAACGTGGGTGTTACGGATCGCGTCAAGAAGCGAGGTCTTACCGTGGTCAACGTGACCCATAACGCATACGACGGGTGCACGGGGCTCGAGTGCGTCTGCATCATCCTCGGTCTCACCAAACAGCTTCTCCTCAATGGTTACAACGACCTCCTTGGTCACGTTAGCGCCAAGCTCGTCGGCAATGAGGAATGCGGTATCGTAGTCAATGACCTGGTTAACGGTAACCATCATACCCATCATCATAAGCTTCTTTACGACCTCGGCGGCAGTTACCTTCAGTCGCGATGCAAGCTCGCCTACGCTGATCTCATCGGGGATGGTCACGTTTACGGGCACCTTCTTTACGGGCTGCTGGGGCTGGTTGCCCTTCTTGCCGCCCTTGGTTCCCTGACGGAAGGACTGACCCTGCTGGGGCTTCTTAAAGCGCTGATTTCCGCCGCGAAGATCGGCAACGGAATCGGATACGAAGGAGTTGAGCTTATCGTCGTACTTGGAAAGATCGACGTTGTCACCTCTCATATCTACGATACGGGTAGCGCCGCGCTGCTTCTGTACGGGATCGCCGCCCTTGGGGGTCTGACCGCGAACGATGGGCTGTACCTGGAATCTCTCGCGAGGTGCATTCTGATATCCCTCGTCCTTATCGCGGAAGCCACCGCCACGGTTATTGTTATTGTTCTGAGGACGTCCGCCCTGCTGCTGGGGACGACCACCAAAGCGGTCGCCGTTCTGCTGACCGTAGGGTGCGCCCTGCTGGGGACGGTTGCCTGCGAAGCGATCGTTACCACCCTGCTGGGGACGGTTGTTTGCGAAGCGATCGCCTGCACCCTGCTGAGGACGGTTGTTTGCGAAGCGATCGCCTGCGCCCTGCTGAGGACGGTTCGCAAAGCGATCGTTACCACCCTGCTGGGGGCGGTTCGCGAAGCGGTCGTTGCCACCCTGCTGAGGTGCTGCGGGACGCTGTGCCTGAGGCTGCTGAGGTCTTGCGGGAGCCGCGGGAGCGGTGGGAGCCGCAGGACGAACAGGCGCTGCGGGAGCCTTGGGTGCTACGGGAGCAGCCTTAGGCGCTTCCGCCTTGGGAGCTTCCGCCTTGGGAGCCTCTGCCTTGAGAGCCTCCGCCTTAGGCGCTTCAGCCTTAGGTGCCTCGGTCTTGGGTGCCTCAACGGGCTTCTCCTCTGCCTTGGGTGCTTCCTTCTTCACCTTCGAGGGAATGTAGGTAACGCCGTCTATATAATTCTCAATTTCTACAATCTGATGGCTCTTGGTAAGAGACTCAAACAGAATATCGAATTCCTTTGCCTCCAGATTCTTCTGGGTATTCTTAACCTCAACGCCCTTTTGCGTGAGAATATCTACGATATCCTTGCTCTTTTTACCAAGATCCTTTGCGATCTGCGTGATCTTAAACTGGGGGTTTACTGCCATATTGTGACCCTGCCTTTCTTTGGTATTTACGCTGCTGTGTCGAGTTTGGGGAGCAATCTGTGTATCTTCCGTTACGCCTTGGGAAGCAGTGCCGAGATGGCCTCTGCCAGTCCCTTGTCGGTGATGGCAACCACGGCCAAGTCACCAAGCTTTCCGAGGGCGTGGGCGAGGTCGCCCGTTCCTACGTCAATTCTCGCGTGAGGAACGCCGTAATGGGCACAGCGGTCGGTGATACGCTTATGGGTATTCGCCGAGGTGTCAGAGGCTTCCAGCACCAAAAAGATCTTCTTGCCGTCGCGCATGGCGTCACACACCATAGGCGTTCCGAACACGACCCTTCCGGCCTTCACCGCAAGCCCTGCAAGCCCTAAGATCCGTTCCTTATCAGTTTTTCCCTTTTCTTGGAAATTACACATTTTCTTTCAGTTCCTTCTCCATTCGATCATAGACCTCTTCGGGGATCTCACACTCGAGATTACGGTCGATTCTACGGCTCTTGCGCGCCTTTGCCAGACACGCGGGGTTCCAGCATACGTATGCGCCCCTGCCGTTCATCTTCCCCTTGAAATCCAAGTTGATCTCGCCCTCGGGGGTTCTTACCACCCGAAGAAGCTCGACCTTGGGCTTGTGCTCGTTGCATCCGAGGCACTGCCGCGTGGGAACCTTTCGTTTCTTTTGCTCCATATTCTCACCCTCCGGGGGATCATTCTGTCTTGATGTCGATCTTAAAGCCGGTCAATCTTGCCGCAAGTCTTACGTTCTGACCTTCCTTACCGATGGCAAGAGAAAGCTGATCGGGATCTACGATAACGCGGTAGCTTCTCTCATCGGTGGCAACCACCTCGTTGACCTGCGCGGGAGCAAGGGCCGCAGCCACGAACTCCTCGGGGGTCTCGCTGTAACGAACGATATCGATCTTCTCGCCGTCAAGCTCGTCAACGATACCGGCAATACGCATACCGTGGTTTCCGATACAAGCGCCGACTGCATCCACAGCCTCGTCGCGGGAATGTACGGCAATCTTGGTTCTGGAGCCTGCCTCACGGGCAACGCCCTTGATAAGGACGATACCGTCGGTGATCTCGGGGATCTCAAGCTCGAACATACGGCGTACAAGTCCGGGATGTACGCGGGAAAGGGTTACAAGAGGACCGCGGGTCTCCTTGTTGACCTCCATAATGAACACCTTGATCTTCTGTCCTACGAAGAACTCCTCGCCGGGGATCTGATCGTTCTTCTGAAGAACGGCACGACCTGTTCCGGTATCCAGCACGATGGCACCGTTCTCGGGGTCGATCTTGCTGACGGTTGCGGTGATGATCTCCTCGCGCTTGCTCTCGTAAGCCTGCTGCATGGCGATACGCTCACCCTCGCGGATACCCTGAATGATAACCGACTTAGCGGCACCTGCGCTCAGACGTCTGAAGTCCTTGGGCTTTACCTCGGTCTCAAGAACCTTGCCAAGGGTATTTCTCTTGCTCAGCTTCTTTGCGTCCTCAAGAGAGATCTCGATCTCGGGATCAACGACCTCCTCAACGACCGTCTTCTGCTGATACAGCTTTACGTCCTGCTTAACAGGGTCGATGTGAACGCGAACGTTGGTGTTGTTTCCGTACTCCTTCTTGTATGCGGAAACCAGCGCCGCCTCGATCTTTTCGTACATGTACTCTCTGGGAATACCCTTCTCCTTCTCCAGGAGGTCAAGGGCAACAAAAATTTCCTTATTCATTGAAATCTATCGTCCTTTCAAATTATTTACTGAAATGAATCGTGATCAGTCCCCAAAGTCATAGAGGGTTCTGATCTTTGCAACGTCCTTCTTCTCGAAGCCACGTGCGCCGGCCGCGGTCTCCACGGTGATCTTACCGTCCGCAAGGCCTGCCAGTACGCCGACGTAGGTCTTGGTGCCGTCAAGGGGCGCGTAGAGTCTGACCTCAACGCGGCATCCGATGCACGCCTCCACGTGGCGATCGGTACGGAGCTCTCTCTCGATACCGGGGGAGCTTACCTCCAGATAGTATGCGCTTTCAATGGGATCCGCCTCATCCAGAACGGGATCGATGGCGCGATGCATCTTCTCACAGTCCTCGATGGTGATACCCTCTTCGCTGTCGATGGTGACGCGCAGGATACGGCGTGTGCCCTCCTTCACGAATTCCACGTCCCAAAGCTCGTAGCCAAGTTCATTGGCAACGGGAGCGATCAGATCGGTGACCACACCCGCAACGTTTTTGGTGTTTTGATTCATACGTTTTTCTCTCCGTGTGCAAAAATATGCCCAAGCAACAATTAAGAGTGGGCGCAGGCCCACTCTCATACTGTGACAAGTATACCACACTTTTTTCCGTTTTGCAATAGGTTTTTTAAACTTTTTGCCGTCTTTACGCAATTTTTTCCATTTTTCACGGGACGTTCACAAAAAATTCCTCCTAAAATAATAATTCCTTGAAAGAAAACGGTTTACAAATCCACGAAAATATGGTATACTATTCTAATAATGGAGTATTCTGCGAAGGCTTGCCCTCGCAATCGGAAAGGAGGCGGTTCCCGTGAGTCGCGCACAAAACCACGCGCCTATGACAAAGGGCGGTTTGATCCTCATGACCCTTGTGGCGTCATATCTTTTATTCTTCTCGGCTACGGTGAACGAGGCTACCGCCTTTTTGGCCACCGCGCTGATCATTGTATTCTCTGCCGCGGTGCTTCGCTCGCGCCTTTTGTCCCTCATCGTCGGCATTCCCGCCGCGCTGAGCTTTCTTTCCACCTCGTCCTTCATTCCTGTGGCAAGCATCGCCGCCATCATTTTCCTTGTGGCCTTGGGCGCCGTCGCTCTGCTTCACGTCAATAAGATCTTTGTCGCAGGCTGCTTTCTCATCGCCTTCGTCGCGTCGGCGCTGATCACGGGCGACTCCATCACCTCCGCCGCTATGCTTCCCTTCGCCCTTTGCGCCCTGCTTCTTGCCGTAGCGCTTGCCAAGGGTATGCGCCGCGCCTCCGCTATCTGTCTTGTGGCGGCAGGACTTCTTGTCGGTTACGCTCTCATCGCCGTCGTCGGCATCTACCGCTTTGGCGGTCAGATCAGCACCGAAATGCTCTCCTCCCTCGTTGACGAGGCCTACACCATTATGCTGGAGGCCTTCCGCGAAAGCACCGCGCTTCTGGAGGAAGAAATGCGCGCTATGATGACCGTAGAGGTCTTCAACGCCGCCTTTGATTCTATGCTTTGCACCCTGCCCGCAGGCTGTATCATCGTGATCAGTGTAATGGCTTTCCTCGCGCACGCGCTTTCCTTTATGCTCTCGGTTGCCACGGGATACGCGGAAAAGATCCCCGAGGCGAGCCGTCCCTTCGTGCTCAGCCCCGTGACCGCCATCCTCTACGTGGTATCCTTCCTTTTGATGATCTTTGCCCCCTATATGGGTGACAGCTCGGGACTCCTTCTTCTCACGGCGCAGAATATGACGCTGATTCTGATGCCCGCCCTCTTACTTGTAGGCGCACTCGGCATCTACGGCTTCCTTGCCCAAAGCAAGGGCTGCCTCAACATATGGATGATTCTCGGCATTATCCTGCTCGCCTTCTACACCCGAGGCATTCTCCTGTATCCCATCTCCTTTATCGGTGTGTACCTCACCTTCCGCGTCAACAAGCAACACCCCCTTCGATGAATTCACCATCCTTTGAATATCAGCAGAAAGGATTCTCAATATGAAAAACAAAAAGGAAATACGCGACTCCCATCAGGTGACGACCGCCACGTGGATCTGCATCTTCTGCGGTGCTATTCTTCTGATCGCCTACACCGTGGTATGCGCCGTTGGCGGATTCCCCGAGGAGATCATCGGCGTGGCCTGCATCGCCGTCTATATTGCCTGTGCCACCTTCGCTTATCTCGCCACCCGTGAATACCGCACCAAGAAGCGGAACCGTCTGGCGGAAAACGCGGCACTCAGCACCGTGATGACCGACGTTGTCCAGACGCTGGATATTCCCTTCGTTCTTACCGACTGTGACGAGCAGATCATCTGGCACAACGAGGAGTTCTCCCGCATCGTTGACCGACGCGGATCGCTTCTTGGCACCAAGCTGATCGAGTTCTGCCAGATCTCCCCCGAGGAGCTGGCCAAATACAACCGCAACTTCGTGGGCGCGGAGAATCTCATCCCCCTTCTGCAGGACGTGGAAGAGGAACAGAGCGGCGTTGCCCCCGCCACCCTCGGCGACCGCGAGTATACGGTGCGAAGCTTCGAGATGCGCGTGGCAGGCAAGACCTATTTCCTCTCGGTATTCAGCGACGTCACCGAGATCCTTTCCCTCAAGGGTCGTCTTGAGGCCGAGGCTCCCGTCATTGCCTACGTTACCCTCGACAACCTGGACGAGCTGGCACAGTACGTCCGCGTCAGCAGCCGCGAGGCCGCATCCGAGGCAGAAAACGTGATCAAGCGTTGGGCATCCGAGCTTGGCGCACTGGTTCGCGAATACGAGCGCGACAAGTTCCTTCTGGTCTTCGAGAAGCAGATGCTGAAGGAATGTGTGGAAAACAAGTTCGACATTCTTGAGCAGATCCGAAACATTAAGATCGGCGACAGCAGTATGCCCATCACCGTTTCCATGGGCATCTCCGCCATCGGCGACAATATGGTAGAGCGCGACCACAACGCGAGAACCGCCCTCGATATGGCGCTTCAGCGCGGCGGTGACCAGGTGGCGCTCCGCACCGAGACCGGCCTTGAATTCTTCGGCGGCCGTACCAAGAACATTCAGAAGCGTACCCGCGTTATGGCGCGCGTTATCGCCGGTCAGCTGGCCTCCCTCATTGCCAATTCCGGCAACGTTATCGTAATGGGCCACCGCAACCCCGACTTCGACTCCATCGGCGCTTGTATCGGTATCGCGAGACTGTGTAAGCACTGCGGCGTAGAGCCCAAGATCATTATGGATCGCTCCAACGGCAACTTCGTGGATTGCTCCGCCCGTCTGATGGCGCTTGAGGAATACAACAACCTCTTCGTGGATGCGGCGGCAGGCATCGACCTGATCCGTTCCGATACTCTTCTTGTCATCGTAGACGCCAACAACTTTGCGATCCTTGAGGAGCCCGCCATTGCGGAGAACGTCTCCGCGATCGCCTTGATCGACCACCACAGAAAGATCTCCGAAACCAAGCTTGAGCCTACCCTCAACTACATCGACCCCTCGGCCTCCTCCGCCTGTGAGCTGGTATCCGAGGTGCTTGAGCAGTGTCTCCCCGTGGGAACGCTTCTCAAGGAGGAAGCAACCGTTATGCTTTCGGGTATTATGGTGGACACCAAGAACTTCACCCGCTCCACCGGTACCCGTACCTTTGCGGCGGCACTTTACCTCCGCGGAGAGGGCGGTAACGCCGAGATCGCAAGCACCTTCTTCAACGAGGACTTCGACGATTTCAGCGCCGAGGCAAAGTTCGGCTCCAACGTAACCATCTACCGCGATTCCATTGCCATCACCACAAGCCTTGGCACGGGAACCCCCTCGGACCGCGTTGCGGCCTCCAAGGCGGCGGACAAGCTGCTGACCGTCAAGAACGTAGACGCGTCCTTCGCCCTCGTTCTCATTGACAACGTCATCCACATCTCCGCCCGCTCCAACGGTACCATCAACGTCCAGCTGATCCTTGAAAAGCTGAACGGCGGCGGACATTTCAACATCGCAGGCGCACAGCTTTCGGGCAAGAATATGAAGGACGCTCTCCTTCGTCTGAAGGCCGCCATCGACGAGTATCTTGACAATCTGTAATCTATCAAAGGAGTATATATCATGAAAGTAATTCTGACACAGGACGTAAAGGGACAGGGCAAGAAGGACCAGGTCGTAGACGTTTCCGACGGATACGCGAGAAACTTCCTCTTCCCTAAGAAGCTGGCCATTCCCGCAGACAACAAGGCCATGAACGAGATCAAGAACAAGGAGGCCTCCCTCAAGCATAAGATCGAGACCGAGCGCGCAGAGGCAAAGGCCCTTGCCGAAAAGCTGGACGCCATCCTTGTTAAGCTGGTTTGCAAGAGCGGTGCTGACGGAAGACTCTACGGTGCCGTTACCGCAAAGGATATCGCAGAGGCGCTGGAAAAGAACCACAAGCTTACGGTAGACAAGCGCAAGATCACCATTCCCGAGCCCATCAAGTCCTACGGAAAGTTCGAGCTTGACGTAAAGCTCTACACCGACGTTTCCGGCAAGATCCACCTCCTGGTTTCCGACAAATAAAATTCGAAAAGAAGGAATCTTCTTATTATGAACGACGCTATTATGCAAAAGCTTCCCTTCTCCCTTATTGCGGAGCAGTCGCTTCTGGGCTCTATTCTCATCGACCCCGCCTCCCTCAACGAGGTGGCCGATCTGATCAACGCCGACGACTTTTACGAGGAAGCACACAAGCAGATCTACCTTGCTATGCACGAGCTGTTCCTTCTGAACAGTGAGATCGATATCGTTACCCTCATCGATATGCTGGTGCGCAAGGGTATCTACGATAAATCCGGCGGTGAGGACTACATCCGCTCTATCTGCGAGGTGGTTCCCTCTGCCCTCAATATCAAGGACTACGCCAAGATCGTCAAGGAAAAAAGCGTGCTCCGTCAGCTCATCGAGGCCTGCGGTGACATCACCCAATCGGCCTACGGCGAGCAGGAATCGGTAACAAGCATCATCGATTCGGCGGAGAACAAGATCTTTGCCATCGCCCAAGGACGCGACACCAAAAACTTCCGTCATATCCGCGAGGTTCTGATGGACGTTCACGGACATTTGAAGGATCTTCAGGAGAATCCCGAGGAGGTTCAGGGAACCAAGACCGGCTTCTCCGGACTTGATAACGTTCTTGTGGGTATGGGTAACTCCGACCTAATCCTGGTAGGCGCACGTCCCGGTATGGGTAAGACCAGCTTCGTGCTGAACATCGGCACCAACGTGGCCATCAAGACCAAGAAGACGGTTTGTATCTTCTCTCTCGAGATGTCCTGTGAGCAGCTGGTTTCCCGTCTGCTCTCCAGCGAGGCTATGGTAGACAGCACCGCCCTTCGAAGCGGACGTCTTCAGAGCGAGGACTGGGACAAGATCGCTCTTGCCTCCTCCAAGCTGGCCGGCACCAACATTCTCATCGACGATACCACAGGCCTTACCGTAACCGGTATGAAGGCCAAGCTTCGCCGCGTGAAGGATCTGGGCCTTGTCATTATCGACTACCTGGGTCTTTTGCAGAGTGACCGCCAGACCGACAACCGCGTCAACGAGGTCTCCGAGATCTCCCGTTCGCTGAAGGTCATGGCAAAGGAGCTGAACGTGCCCGTCATCTGCTGTGCGCAGCTTTCCCGTGGCCCCGAATCCCGTACCGACAAAAAGCCTATGCTTTCCGACCTTCGTGACTCGGGTGCAATCGAGCAGGACGCCGACGTAGTTATGTTCCTGTATCGTGACGAGTACTACAAGACCGACTCCAATTCCCAGGATGCCAGCATCGCCGAGGTCATCGTGCAAAAGAACCGACACGGCTCCACAGGCACCGTTGAGATGGGCTGGATCGGACGGTACACCAAGTTCTTGACCAAGGCCGACGATCATATGGATCCCGAGCAATGAAGCACGTGAACGCCCTCTCCGGCTTTACGCCGCCCCATCTGCTTGCGGGTATGACGGCAAGCACCCCCATTCTTCTCGCCCTTTCGGGCGGTGCGGATTCGGTGGCACTGCTTTCCCTGCTTTGTGACTACGCAAAGAAAAACGGCGCCCCCCTTGCGGTGGCGCACGTCAACCATAAGCTCCGCGGTGCCGATGCGGACGCCGACCGCGACTTTTGCCGCGACTTGGCCGCGAAGCATAACCTTCCCTTTTATCTTCTTGAGACCGACGTGGCGGCTCTCGCCGCCGAGAATCATAGAGGCATTGAGGAAGAAGCGCGCATCGTGCGCTACGACTTCTTCGCGTCCTTGATGAAGGAGCACGACATTCCCCTGCTTGTCACCGCCCATCACGCCGATGACAACGCCGAGACGGTTCTGCTCCACCTTGCTCGCGGAAGCGGCCTGCGCGGTCTTTGCGGCATTGCCCCCGTCCGCGCATTCGGGTCGGGTCGGCTGGTCCGCCCCCTGCTTTCGGTGACCAAGTCCGAGATCCTCGCCTTCTGCGAAGCAAACGGTCTTTCTTACGTAACCGACGCCACCAACGACGATACCGACTATGCCCGAAACCGCATTCGCCACAAGGTGATGCCCGAGCTTTGTCGGGTCAACCCCGCGGCGGCGGAAGGTATGGCGCGCCTCTGTAAGGTGGCGGCCAGAGAAAACGATTTTATGGACGTGTGCGCCAAGGAGTTTCTTGCCGCGCACCAAAGCTCGGACGGCACGATCCCCCTGGAAGCACTGAAAAACGCCCATCCTGCCCTTGCGGCACGAGCCGTCTCTCATCTTCTTGAGGAAATGCTTGACGAAGCCTATATGGTTCACACCGAAGCGGTTCTTCGGCTTGCGGAAAACGGCGTGCCCCACTCCTCCCTCGATCTTGGCGACGGCGTGCGCGCGATCATTGAAGAAAGCGCGCTGGGCTTCACCCGTGATCCCGAAGAGCCTCAGGCAACGCCTGATTACGAGATCTCGCTTCAAATGGGAGAAAATCCCATCCCCGAAGCCGATATGATGATTCTGATTGAGGATAACTCCTCACATAAAAATCAAGAATCTGTCAAAAATATTTACAAAAAGGCAACAACAACCTATCTGAGTTCTGCTACAATAGAAAATAGCCTTTTCGCCCGTCCCCGTCGGGAGGGCGACGTTATCCTTACCCACGGTATGCACAAGAAGGTCAAAAAGCTGATGTGCGACCGCAAGCTCCCTTTATCTTTCCGCGCAAGACTTCCCCTTCTCTGCGACGCCGAGGGCATCCTCTGGATCCCCCACGTGGCCGAGCGTGACGGAAGCGTCGGCGGCGGTCAAATAAAGATCACCCTATTCTACAACGATTAAGTTTTGACGAAAGGCACCGCGTTATGGAAATGAATTTTGAAAAAGAAATCGAAAGCGTATTGGTAAGTGAGGAAGAGCTGGACCAAATCACCACGCGTCTGGCCGAGGAGATCACCCGTGACTACAAGGATTCTCCCCGCAAGCTTTTGATTCTCTCCATTCTGAAGGGCTCTCTTACCTTCACCGCCGACCTGATCCGCAAGATTCCCCTTGCCATGGACATTGACTTTATGAAGGTGTCCTCCTACGGCGCGGGAACGGTATCCTCGGGTCAGCTGAAGATCTCCCTTGACCTCAAGCGCGACGATATGACCGACGTGGATATCATCGTGATAGAGGATATCGTGGACAGCGGACGTACCCTCTGCAATCTTAAGCTGTACCTTGCCGAAAAGGGCGCGGGCAGCGTAAAGATCTGTACCCTTCTGGACAAGCCCTCTCGCCGCGAGTTTGAGTTGGTGCCCGATTACTGTGGCGCGGTAATTCCCGACAAATTCGTCATCGGCTACGGTCTTGATTACGACGAAAAATACCGCAATCTTCCCTTCGTGGGCGTTCTGAGTCCCACCGTATACATGAACCATTGATAAGGTCGGATAAAATCGCGGCCTATCACATATCATAACTGTATGATCGCCGCATAGCGGCACGACATCCCCGTTTACTTTTCCCAAAGAGGAGGCATTCATGAAGCGCAACTTCAAGGCAATATTATTTTACATCGCACTGATCGCGATCGTCGTATTCTCGGTCAGCTCTCTGCTGGGTCAGACCAAGCAGGAAAAGCTGCTGTATTCCGACATCGTGGATCATTTCAAATCCGATTCGGTGGTATCCTTCACGGTCAGTGAGGATTATCTGCTCACTATGACGGTGGTCGACCCCGAATATGCAACGATCGACGAGACCACGGGCAAGGTGACCGCCTACGACGAGTCGCATCTCAAGCAGCTCACCTATCAGCTCAGCAGTCTCTCGCTCTTCCACACCGATCTTGAGGGCTA
>JAZLBM010000015.1:0-3108 GCA_045613705.1 Eubacteriales bacterium
CAATACGGCGGCTATTGCCAGAGCATTGCGATGAACATTCTGTCCGACGTGCTGGATGCGGAGGAGTGTGTCAACGACACCTGGCTTCGCACGTGGAACGCCATTCCGCCCACGAAACCGAACGTGCTTCGCGTGTTTGTCGGCAAGATCACGAGAAATCTTGCCCTTGACCGCTACCGCGCACGGACGGCGGAAAAACGGGCAGGAGGTGAATTTGCCGTGTCCTTGGATGAGCTTGACGAATGCGTCGGCGTGGCAGACGAGGGGGACAGCGCCCTCATTGGCGAGAGCATCAGCAAATTCCTGCGCACCCAACCCGAGCTTGCGCGGAAGATGTTCGTCTGCCGTTACTTTTATTGCGATTCCATCGCGGATATTGCCCAACGCTTTCGCGTGGGTGAGGGAATGGTGAAATCCACGCTGTTCCGTGTTCGCGGAAAATTGCGCGATCATTTGGAGAAGGAGGGAATATCGGTATGAAAAACGAAACGCTGATACGCGCTATGGGCGAGATCGACGAGGATCTGATCCTTGAGGCGCACGAAGTGCCGAAGCGTGCCAAGACCCTCTGGATCCGCTACGGCGCCATTGCCGCCTGCCTCTTGATGGCGGTTCTCATCGTGCCTCGCATGATCGAAAATGGCGGTGCCGATTTCTTCCCCGGCAGTATGGAGAAAGCGGAGGTCGATATGGAGATGATGTCTCCCGAGACCGCCGATAAAAACGGAATGTATGACGGTGTCGCGGATGATATCAGCGGTGCTATCGCGCCTCCCACGGAGGAAGACGCCGCGGAATCGGTTCTGTCCACAAGCGAGATGATTCAGCTTGCCCTCAAGGAGCAGGGCGGTGCCTATCCCGTCGGAACAACCATTGAAAATAAGCACGGAAGCGTGGTACTCACCGATCGCTGGGGCGAGACCATCGCTATGTGCGTGACCCTTTTGCGGAACGAACGGCTCTCCATCTACTCCGCAACCTCGGGTATTTGGAAGCTCACGGTCAATGGAGAGTCGGTAGAGAAATTGCCCGACCGCGCGGGCGCGTACGAGATCGTGATTGATTTCAGCGGCGACCCCACACTTGATATGATCTTTATTGAAAATTTTGGCGTTTTCTCCATCAGCGATTGGTAAGGAGGGTTTTATGAAAAAAATATTCATTGCGATACTCTGTCTGTTGTTGGCGCTGTCGATGCTTCTTGTGAGTACCGGATGCGCCCGTGTGTCTGCCACCGAGCTTTCGGCGGGCTACACGAGACTTGCCGAGGGTAAGCCCGAAATGGACGAGAATTTTGCCTCTGCCGTGGCGGATTTCTCGCTGGCTCTCTTTCGTGAGACCCTTGACGCCGAGAAGGGCAATCAGCTGATCTCACCGCTTTCGGTGATGCTTTGTCTGGCTCTCCTTGCCAATGGTGCCGACGGCGAGACCCTTCAGGAGATGGAGGCGGTTCTCGGTATGGACGTGGACACCCTCAACGAGAGCCTTTACGCCTACACCACGGGGCTTTACAACGGCGAGAACTGCAAGCTTGGCATCGCCAACTCCATTTGGTTCCGCGATAGCCGCACCTTGACGGTGAAGAACGAGTTCCTGCAGACCAATGCCGACTGGTATGCCGCCGAGGTCTATAAGTCCCCCTTCGACGCGTCCACAGTCAAGGACGTGAACAGTTGGGTCAAGAAGAATACCGACGGCATGATCGACTCCATTTTGAATCAGCCGCCCGACCCCACTACCATTATGTATCTTATCAACACGTTGGTGTTTGACGCCAAGTGGCAGGATAAATACGAAAACAACGACGTCCGCGATCGCACCTTCACGAATGCGAACGGAAGCCGCACCACCGTGGATATGATGTATTCCGAGGAATCGACGGTGCTCTTCGGTGAGACCTTCCTCGGCTTTGCCAAGAATTACGAGGGGAATGCTTACAGCTTCGTAGGACTTCTGCCCGACGACGAGGATGCGGATATCTACGAGTTTGCCGCCACGCTTACGGGCGAGGGTTGGATGGAGATGTGGGAGAGCCGACGCCACACGGCGGTTGACGTGGGCATTCCCGAGTTCAAATACGACAGCTCCGCTTCCCTCAAGGATACCCTTTACGATATGGGTATGGAGGATATGTTCTCTATCGCCGACGCGGACTTCTCCCGTCTTGGCGAGTCGGAGGAGGGCAATATCTACTGCTCGTCGGTAGAGCACAAGACCTTTATTGACGTGAGCCGAAACGGCACTAAAGCGGCGGCGGTGACTTGGATCACCATGGAGTGCACTTCAGCCGCCCCCATGGATTCCTATACCGTCATTCTTGACCGACCCTTTGTCTACGCCATCGTGGATAACGCCACGGGTCTGCCCCTCTTTATCGGTGTGGTCAGCCATCTGTAAAACAAAATTCGGGCGGTCGCAGGACCGCCCTTTTATATTTCAAATTTAAAGGCTTCTCCAAGATGGAGAAGCTCCCGCGTAGCGGGTGATGAGGGTGCGAAGTCTTATGGAATGCGGAACAGGCGCACACTCATCCGTCACCTTCGGTGACACCTTCTCTATCATAGAGAAGGCTTTAAAAAGTTCAAATTCACCGATAAACATCAATTTATAGAAGAAAAAGGAGAGGCAAGCCTCTCCTTTTTTTGCATTATTCAAGCTCGAATGCACCGGTGTAGAGCTGGTAGTAGGTGCCCTTTTCGGCGATGAGCTTTTCGTGGTTACCGCGCTCGATGATGCGACCGTGGTCAAGAACCATGATCACGTCGGAGTTCATAACCGTAGACAGACGGTGTGCGATAACGAATACGGTTCTGCCCTCCATCAGCTTATCCATACCGCGCTGCACGATGGCCTCGGTACGGGTATCAATGGAGGAGGTTGCCTCGTCAAGGATCATAACGGGCGGGTTAGCAACGGCAGCACGAGCGATAGCGATAAGCTGGCGCTGACCCTGAGACAGGTTGGAGCCGTTGTTGGTGAGCATGGTGTTATAGCCGTCGGGCAGACGGGTAATGAAATCGTGCGCGCCTGCAAGCTTTGCCGCATCCATGCACGCCTCGTCGGAGGCCTCAAGGTTACCGTAGCGGATGTTATCCATAACCGTTCCCG
>JAZLBM010000016.1:0-4047 GCA_045613705.1 Eubacteriales bacterium
GGCCGCAAAGGCTAAGTACGACCGTCTGACCAAGATGGGCGACCTCTATAGCCAGGACTAATTTCTTAAAGAAATAGTTTATCCCCCGACGGATTTCCGTCGGGGGATTTTTCGTATAAAGAATGGAAGTTCAAATTTTGATTTATCGGTGGGTTTGATATGGCTAAGCAGAAACAAAACCGTACCCTCATAATCGTAGGGACAGGAGTCCTCGGCTGTCCGAAAACCGAGAGAAATGATTTTGTTTGCGGCTGTGCATAAACACCTTCTACAAAAGGTTTTTATCAATTTTGAAATTGCAAAATCCTTTGTCGCGGACAGTCGAGGACGCCTGTCCCTACAATGTTTATATCAAATTTGTTCGTTTTCGGATAGACATAACTCCCCGATAAACATCAATTTATCCTTCAAATTTTGATTTGTCGGTCTGTTCGCACAAACAAAACGGCGAGAGTAGCCTTCTCTATGATAGAGAAGGTGTCGCGTTAGCGACGGATGAGTGTGCGCTGATTGCAGTTGTGATAAGGCTTCGCACCCTCATCACCCGCTTCGCGGGAGCTTCCCCATCTTGGGGAAGCCTTTAAAATCACGCCATTTTGTAACATCAACAGGCGCAACCTACACCACACAGCCCTTCGGGCTTTGGAGCCTCTCCCATTCTTGGAGAGGCCTTTAAACGGCGCCATCTCGTTCAAACTAAAATTTGAAACACACCGCTAAACATCAATTTATCCTCTCTACAAACAAAAAGAAAGCCGACGGAGACCGTCGGCTTTCGGTTCGATTCAACATTTTGTTCCCTACACAATTTGATGATCGAATTTTACAATATAGTTGGCTATCAGCCAAGGAGCTTGCGGACGATTGCCTGCATCTCGGGGAGCTTGCGCTCCATATCTGCCACAAGGGCAAACTGGTTGCGGCAACGGTCAAGGTTATGTCCGGGACGGTGGGTACGGAAGTACACGTCGCCCTCAAGATAGTCGGTAAGAAAGCGCATTCCGCACTCGAAGGTCATCATCATAGCGCCTACGGGCAGAAGCTCGATCTCCTTCTCGGTCAGCTTACCGCCGCATCCGCGAAGGAAGCCCTCTGCATATGCCTCAAACAGACCCAGGTCAAGGGTAACAAGGGAAAGGTCGGTCTCGTCCTCAACGGCGGTGTTGGCACCGGAGCGGATGGAATCGCCGAAATCGTTGACCGAGTAGCCGGGCATAACGGTATCAAGGTCGATCACGCAAGCGGGAGCGCCGCTCTCGGCGTCGAACAGGATGTTATTCAGCTTGGTATCGTTGTGGGTAACGCGAAGGGGCAGGGAGCCGTCAGCGCGTGCATTCTCAAGGGTCTTGGCAAACTCCTCGCGCTCGCGTGCAAAGTTGACCTCGGCCTCAACCTCGGCAAGTCTGCCGCAAACGTCCTTCTCAACCGCCTTCATCAGATTCTCATATCTCCAAGGGGTGTTGTGGAAGTTCACGATGCTCTCGCTCAGCTTCTCTGCGGGATAGTCTGCCAGCTGGCGCTGGAAGATACCGAAGGCCTCTGCGCAACGGCGGAAGTCCTCTGCGGAGGCAACCGTCTCATAGGTCACGGTGTTCTCCACGAAGTCGTAAAGACGCCAGTAGCTGCCGTCGTCCTCGGCAAAGTAGGGCATACCCGAAAGGGTGGGAACAACGGTCAAGGAAGCGCGGCTATCGTCCTCGCCTGCCTCACGAACCTTCTTCTTGATGTGCTCGGTAACGCCGATGATATTCTCCATCAGCTCCACAGGGCGGGGGAACACCTTGGTGTTCATGCGCTGCAGGATGTAGCGGCGGTCAGCCACAACCAGGAAGGTGAAATTGATGTGACCGTTGCCGTAAGGCTCGCAGTAGGAGGGAGCCTTCTCAAAGTAGGCGGACAGCGCCTTTGCGGGATTAACAGTTACGTTACTCATTTTTGTGCCTCCGTTACATTTTATTTAAGTATTTGGGATAGGTTCCGTTCTTTTTCAGCTGCTTCAGTCGCGCGACCACCGAGTCGTGATCCTCGCGATAGGTGACGCCGCACCAGGTGTCCTCCGAGTGATACACGCGGACGGTGCAGACCTTCTTGTCCATCATCTCGCGGACGGCGAAGGGCAGGTAATACTCGCTCTTGCGGTCGCCGGGATGGGACTCCAGGAATCGGGCAAAGCCCTCCTCCACGTGGGCGAAGATATCGGGGGTGAAGCCCCAGCAATTCATAGACACGGTGACGTCAAGGGACAGGGTGTATTCACGAAGACCCTCGGTATAGACCGCGGCGCGTCCCATACCCGTGATTCGGGTGCGTTCCACCACGTCGGCAAGATAGCCGTTCTTGACCTCGCACACACCGCGTGCCACCGAGCCGTTCTCGGTGAGGGTGTTGCCAAGGGTGTAGCCCACCATACAGTAGGGGGCGACGGACGAGGGCTTCACGGACGACAGGTGGGACGCCAGAAGCGCATACGCGCTACGACCGTAAAAATCGTCGGCGTTGATGACGGCGAAGGGCTCGTTTATCACGTGGCGTGCCGCAAGCAGCGCGTGTGCCGTTCCCCAAGGCTTTGTCCTTCCTTCGGGCACACGGAAGCCTTTCGGCAGATCCTCCATCTTCTGAAACGCGTATTCTACCGCAATTTGATCCTCAAATCGTGAGCCGATGGTCTCGCGGAAGTCCGCAAGATTCTCTTCCTTGATGACGAACACGATCTTGTCAAAGCCCGCACGAATTGCATCATGCACCGAAAAATCGATGATGAACTCCCCCTCTTTCGTCACGGGTGCCAGCTGCTTCAGTCCGCCATAGCGGGAGCCGAGGCCTGCCGCTAAGATCAGAAGTGTCATTTTTTATCCCCCTGTTTCGTCCGTATTGACATATTTTCGATTCTATTATATAATGATATAAAGGATTTGTCCATAGATTTTTTTATTTTCAAGGTGCACTTTTTTACTGCGCCGAGGAGGATGTTATGCAATCCCGATATTACTATGCCTTTGAGGACCCCCTTTCTGCCGAGAGCGTGGGCGCTTGCAGTCGCGCGTCGGACGATCAGCCCCTTTCGGTCAACTGCGCGGGCAATTTGCTGACGCCGCTTCCCTTTGCCACCGATAATACGGCGGGACGGGAGGATTTTTACCTCCTGTACGTGGCGTCGGGCGAGATGCGCCTGTGGCTTCCCGAAGGAGAGAAGACCGCCGTGGCGGGCAGCGTGGTGCTCTTTCCGCCGAAATTTCCCTATCGCTACACCTATGAGGGGGGCGTGTCCCTGTCTTATTTTTGGGTGCATTTTACCGGCTCCTACGCGCATAAATTTTTAGAGGAGCTGGGCTTCGGCGTGCTTCCGAGCCTCCATACCGTGGGGCGCGACGACCACGTGGTGTCGGCGTTTCACAATTTGTTCGGCGCCTTTGAGGCCAAGAGCCACCTGCAAAAGCACGAGCTGGCCGCCGCCCTTCAGGCTCTGCTTCTTGCCGTGGCGCTTTCGGTGTCCCGTGGCGAGGAGCGCACCCTCGAACGGTCGGTGGGCTATATTCACTCGGCGTATAACACCGACATCCGCATCCCCGACCTTGCGCGGATGGAGAACCTCAGCAATTCCCGTTATATCGCCGTGTTTGATAAGCAGATGGGCACCTCGCCCTCGGCGTATATCATTCGTCTGCGGATGAGCGCGGCCTGCGACCTGCTCCACGGCACGGATATGAGTATTCAGCAGATCGGCGCCCTCGTGGGCTACCGAGACCCCCATTTCTTCAGCCGCGTCTTCAAAAAGCAGGTCGGCGTCTCCCCCAAAGCCTACCGCACCGCCGCGCAGGGGGAGAGGTGAAAATGGAAAATGGAAAGTTGAAAATGGAAAATTGATGTTTAGCGGTGAGTTCGCAGTTGCTCTGCCAGGCTCCCTCTGGGAGGGGGCTCCCGCGAAGCGGGTGGAGGAGCCCGCGCAACAAAATTTTTTGCGCCTTGATATGGCGAGTGCTAATCGCTCATCTCGCAGGCTCCTTCCGTCACACTCCGTGTGCCACCTCCCTCTCGGAGGGAGGCCTT
>JAZLBM010000017.1:0-1565 GCA_045613705.1 Eubacteriales bacterium
CTTTGCAGCTTGTTGCACGCGTAGGCGCTGTGAATGGGCATTCCCGTGAGAAGATAGGAGGGGAGCGAAATGATTCCGCCGCCGCCCGCGATACCGTCCAGCACGCCCGCAATGAAAAGCAGGGGCACGAGATAGGTAAGATCTAACCAGTACATTTGAAAAATACCTCTTTTTAGGTTGATGGGAAAAGTATATCACAAAATCCGACTTTTTTCAGTACGGAAAAGCGGGATATTTCATATTTTCCCGTCTTCGCTGTTGCTTGACAGACGTGCCTTTATATGATATAGTTATATGGAACGCAATTCATACCACCGAGGAGGAATTATGAAGAATCACCGTTTTGCCACGCGGGTGCTGTCCCTCGTGCTGTCTCTCGTTATGATGGGGGCGGTCTTGCCCTGTCTTCCCGTGTCGGCGATCGACATTGAGGAGGAGGAGCTGACCGATTTTCTGTGGGAGCTTGACTTTGACGGTATGTCGAGCATCACCGACAACGGCGGCAGCACCGATTATACCCTTTCGGGCACCAAGGTGAGACTTATGGAGGCCCACGGCAAAAAGGCTCTCGGCGTTGTGAATCAGAACTGCAACTACTTCATCACCGACGAGAAGAACGTGCTGGACGATTACGACAGCTTTTCTGTCGAGGCGGATATGTTCTTTGAGTCCTATCCCTCGGGTGTGGGCTCCAACGGCAAAAATCCCAACGAATATCCGATGTCCTTCTTGACCTGGGTGACCACCGAGGAGGGGCAGACGGTCAAATACCGCTCCATCCGCGTGGATGCCGACGGCTATCTCTGCACGGGCGCCGATCCCGTGGCAAAGCCCGAGCAAAGAACGACGGCCAAGCTTCCTCTTGGCGAGTGGTTCAAGATCCGCTTCCTTGTCAGCCCCCTGACGGGCTATTGCGAGGTCTATATCAACGGACAGAACGTGCTTACCTGGCAGATCGGCGCGCCTAAGCTTGACCTTGAGCGCTCCCAGATCCGCTTCTTCGACACCAAATATACCTACACCGCTTATTTCAGCAACATCTCGGTCTACACCGACAATTCTTACCGCATCGGTCTTACCGAAGAGCCTGCGGCGGACTTCATCGGCTACCAGACCACGCGCGTGGAAAACGGTGCCTTTGATCTGCGCTTCCTTTCGGCTCTCAACCTCCCGTCCATCGAGGACTACAATAGCGTAGGCTTTGCGGTCACGGTGATCGCGGATGACGGCTCCGCCAAGGAGACACGGCACGTGGACACGGGCGTTTACCGATCGATCCGGGCAAACGGTGCCACCGTCACCGCCGAGTCGCTCGGCGCGGAATATCTTGCCGCCATCCCCGTCCGCGGACTTTCCGCCGACGTCGACTACACCGAGATCGTGGTTCGCCCTTACGTGAAGAAGGACGGTCTTGCCATCTACGGCGCGGGAACCATCCTTGTCTACACGGGCGAGCGTGAGAACGGCTATCCCATTCTCCGCGCGGCGGGCAGTGCGGGACAGTACACCGCCACCCCCTCGGACGATACCTACGTCCGTCCCACCGCCGCCGACAACTTCGGCTC
>JAZLBM010000018.1:0-7455 GCA_045613705.1 Eubacteriales bacterium
TCGACGTGGAGGCAAAGCTCTTTGCCGATTGCTCGGGTGACAGTATCCTTGCTCCCTTGACGGGCGCAGAATTCCGTATCGGTCGCGAGTGTGCCGCAGAGTTTGGCGAGAACACCTCGGTTACCGAGCCCGATGCGATGACAATGGGCAACAGCTGTCTTCTGCAGGGAAGAGAAACGACGGGGAACGTCCCCTTCGTCACACCGCCCGACGCGGTGATCTTTACGCCCGAGCAGATCGCTCGCCGTAAGCCCAATATGAAGAAAACGGGTGAGAACTTCTGGTATCTGGAGCTTGGTGGCGACCGCGATACCATTGCCGATGCGGAGGACATCTGCGCCGAGCTTGTGCCTCTCGCCAAGGGTATGTGGAATTACGTGAAAAATTCCGGTGAGTGCGATGCCGATAACTGGGAGCTGGAGTTCTTCGGCTTCCTGCCCGGCAAGCGCGAGTCGCGCCGTATGGTAGGCGAATACATCATTACCGAACGGGATATCGCCGAGGAAAAGGTCTTTCCCGATACCGTCGCCTTTGGCGGCTGGGGACTTGACGATCACTATCCCGCAGGCTTCTACTACGTAGGGCCTCCTAACAAGGACACCAAGACACCTTCACCCTACTGCATTCCGTACCGAGCGCTGTACTCGAAGAACGTGGAGAATCTGTATTTTGCGGGACGGAATATCAGTATGACCCATATGGCTATGAGCAGCGTTCGCGTGATGGCAACCTGCGCGCTCCTGGGTGAAGCGGTGGGAACGGCGGCATCCGTTGCGATTCACCGGAGCGTGACGCCTCACGGTGTGTATCGGGAGCATCTTGCGCTTTTGCAGTCCATTCTTATGAGAAACGATTGCTTCCTGCCGCACTTTGAACGTGAGCGCGCGCCTCTTTGTGTGCTGACTCCCGTCGAGAACGGCGAGGATGCCCTCAAGGACAGTCAGGACAGACCCAATCGCATATACGGAACCACGACCTGCGGATGTAAGGTAAAGAACGGTGAGACCCTGGCATATCGCTTCTGGCACGCCGAGCCGATCCACTCTGTGCACGTGGTGTTCGATAGCGATCTTGACCGCGAAACGCTTCCCGGTGACGTATGTGAGCGCACACACGCGACGCGTGCCAATATTCGTTTGGATAGCCCGATGAATTTCGCGCTTCCCGCAACGCTTTGCCGAAGCTTCCGTCTTGACGTGGTCACGGAGGAGGGAAGAAAAACGGTTGCAGACGTGACTGAAAACGCGCGCCGTGCTTACGATTTTATGGTCGATGAAAAGGTAAGCGCCA
The DNA here is from genome assembly GCA_045613705.1 of Eubacteriales bacterium. Taxonomy (GTDB): domain Bacteria; phylum Bacillota; class Clostridia; order Oscillospirales; family CAG-272; genus RGIG8775. Next base: position 1,291 of record JAZLBM010000018.1, read on the forward strand.
TTGAGCTGACGGTTCTTGATAACTACGGCGGCTCCGAGGAGACAGGCGTATTCTCCTTTGACTTTACCTAATGAAAAAGGGATGTACCGAGGTACATCCCTTTTGCTTATTTACCGTTGTTGTTCTGCTTGCTGTTGCTCTGATTGTTATTACCGTTCGGCTTGCTCTGATTCTTATTCTGGTTGTTGTTCTGCATCTTGGGATCTCCTTTCTATCATACCGGATTCGTAATCAGCGATTACGTAGATAGTATGTCCCACTTTGCAGACGGTATACCGAAAAGGGAAATCAAGCCAGCAAATATTTGTATTCTACCTCTTGAGTGATCGCATTGAAAGTCAGGATGGCGTAGATGGCAAGCGTAATGCAGGCAACGAAATCCACGATCCACATAAAGGTCACCGACTTGACAAGAAGGATATAAGCGATTCCGCTTACAAGGCAGACGGCGGCGAGAATGGCAAGCACAACGAGGCGCTTGTGAAGCATTTCGTGCACGTAGCGGATCTTGTCCTCCTGAGTGGCGTTGCCGCCGCTGACGGGAGAAAATCCCGTGTACTGCTTAATAACGGTGGAAAGCACGGGGAGAAGTGCCACCATCATTGCGAAGAAGAGGATCGAGTCGGCGATCTCGACTACCTTCAACCGATTAAAGGCTTCAAAGGATTCCAGACGAATGTCGGTCAACGTCAGGGTGTGATCGGTGAAGAATTTTGCAGACACGATCTGCGTAAACACAGAGAAGCCTCCGTATACGCCGCACAAAACGTAGGAGTAGACGGGGATCTTTATGAGCTTCCGCAAAAGCAGAAGGGCAACCAGCACAAGCACCGCGCACAGTGCGTCGGGCATAATGTTGATGGTGTTGCTTTCCATATACATATCCGCGCAGAATACAAGACCGATGCTCATAATAATGAAAGCAAGCTTGACGGCGCGCTGGATGAATATGTAAGTCTTCGGCTCGACCTCGGTTACGTACTTTCGGGTAAGAGCGTCCATAAAGTCGCGGTCACGGAGAATGGAGCGGACGTATCGCAGCATCTGGATAAGCCATACGATGCCGATGGGAAGTATGATAAAGATGGACAGGGTACGGAACATTCCGATATAGTCGTAGAGGAAGTTGAGTCGGCTTGCCTCGTCGTATGCGGAAAGGGTAAGGGCGGAGAATTCGGGAAGCACGGTAAGCGCCGCGCGCACCGCAATAAAGATAGTAGTAAAACGAGCGGTGGTGACGGTTATATTCTCAGGCTTCTTTATCTTCGCGCGAAGAAGACGATTTGTCTCCTTGGACCGCCGTTCCACACGGGCGCATTTTTTCTCATAGCGACGGATTGCTGATTCTGGAATGGCGAATACCGCCGATGCCTCCATACGGGATCCTAAATAGATGAAGCCCTCAAAGAACTCCCGATATGCGTGAAGCAGGAAGATGATCTCTACTGCCGCAAAGATAAAGGAGAGAAGCAGAAAGGTGGTGGGTCTCTCTTTGCTCGTTACCAATCCTAAGATAACGAAGAAGGAGAAAAACTGGATCACGCTTGCCGTAAGCATCCGCTTGAAGTATTTTAAGGATTCCTCAAAATGATGGTTCATATCCGACAGCTGTGTGATGCCCACACAAAGGAGCCAATAGCCGATAAAGTCGGGCAGAGGATCCATAATGCTTGCCGTGGGATTGAAGAGAAAGACAAAGGCGGCAAGGGCCAACCCGAGCCCCAGATTTTTGCGAGCTTTTCCCATAGGGTGACCTCACTTTTTCTTGTTTTTGGATTTGGATTCGTTTGACTTTCCGTTTGCCTTTGCTTCCAATTGCTTTTGGTAGTCCTCACGAAGCTTTCTGACCTCGTCGGCCTTTTTCTCACGTTCCTCGCGCCAGCGGTTGACAAAGGCAAAGCGAGAGGGGCGCGCCTCCATTTCGGTATCCTCGGGGGCGCAGATCTTGGCATAGCAAGAAAAGAGGAATGCCAGAATGACCACGGGATACAGAAGGCTGACAAGCGCCGCGCCAAGGGTCAGAAGACGGAAGGCTTTACTTGTGTCAATGTCGGGAAGGGTGCTCATAAGCGAAAGCACAAGCTTCCAAACGCCTACAAGGCAAACCGCAAGGATGCTCCATACGGCGCGTACGGGAATACCCTCGGCGTCCGCGTCACGGCCGATCTCCCGTATGCCGGACAAAAGAAGCACCTGGAATACCGTGGAGATCACTATGGCGAAAATGGAGACCCAAAACTGATTTTCCTCGGAAAAGAGGGCAAGTCGCAGATTGGTGAGTGAAGCCAGAAGATTTCCCGCGTCGTACAAGGCGCAAAGGGAAAGCAAAAAGAGGGGAACGGTGGTGGCCGAAAGCTTATGCTTGTATTCGGAAAGCCTTCCGATGGCGGAGAACATAATGGCGTAGCCTACGATCTGAAAGGCAAAGCCGTAGTTGTTCACCGACATCAGAAATGCAATAAAATAACCGATAAATAACAGACCGAAGCCCATAGTGCCTCCTTAGTCCTGCGCGTCCTTCATGCCGCAGCACTTCTTGTACTTCTTGCCACTGCCGCAGGGGCAGGGAGCATTGCGGTCGATGCGCTCGGATGCTTTTTTGACTACCGTTTTCTTAACGATGGAGCCTTCAAAGCCTTCGGTAACGGGGGTGGCAACCGCCACACGCTTGGTCTCGGCGGTTTTGGGCATAACGGTCAGCACCGCGCGGACGGTAGCCTCGCGGATATCGTCTACCATTGCGTCGAACATATCCGAGCCCTGAATGCGGTATTCAATGGCAGGATTGCGCTGGGCATACGAATGCAGACTGATGGAGGACTTGAGATCGTCCATCATATCGATGTGCTCCATCCAGTTGGTGTCAACGGCACGGAGAAGAATGGTGCGCTCGATCTCGCGGAAGACCTCCTCGCCAAAGAGCTCTGTCTTGCTCTCGTAGAGTGCCAGAGCCCTGTCGCAAAGTGCATCGCGTATCTCGGTGCGATCGATATCCTTCAGCTCCTCGGGGGTGTAAGCAAGATCGTCCTCGGTGGTGAGCAGACCACGGTATTTCTCGCGAAGCGCATCCAGATTCCAGTTTGCGGGATCCTCGTCAAGGGTACAGCCTTCTACCGCCATGGAGATGGTGGTGATGATCATATTGCGGATCTTCTCGGAAATATCCTCGCCGTCCAGAACCTCGCGTCTTTGCTTATAGATGATGGTTCTTTGCTGATTCATAACGTCGTCGTAGGTCAGAACGTTCTTACGGCGCTTGAAGTTGTTGTCCTCGATCTGCTTCTGCGCGCTCTCGATGGAGTTGGAGAGAATGCGCGCGTCGATGGGGGTGTTTTCGTCAAGACCGAGACGGTCGACAATGCCGATGATGCGCTCGCTTCCAAAGAGGCGCATAAGATCATCCTCAAAGGAAAGATAGAAACGGGATTCACCGGGGTCACCCTGACGACCGGAGCGTCCGCGAAGCTGATTGTCGATACGACGGCTCTCGTGGCGCTCGGTGCCGAGAATGAACAGACCGCCCGCCTTACGAACGGCTTCTGCCTCGGGCGCGATCTCTTCCTTGTATTTGTTATAAAGCTCGCGGAAGATCTTGCGAGCATTTTTTACGTTTTCATCGTCGATCTCCGCCGTTCCCGTTGCCATAGCAATGAGATCCTCCTCGATCTCCATCTTGCGCATCTCTTTCTTTGCCAGATGCTCGGGATTGCCGCCCAGCATAATGTCGGTACCGCGTCCTGCCATATTGGTGGAGATGGTGACCGCACCCAGCTTACCGGCCTCGGCAACGATGTCGGCTTCCTTTTCGTGGTGCTTGGCGTTGAGGACAGAGTGGGGAATACCGTTGCGCTTAAGGGTCTTGGAAAGCTCCTCCGACTTCTCAATGGAAACGGTACCCACAAGAACGGGCTGTCCCTTCTTGTGGCAGGCGATGACCTGCTCCACGATGGCGTTGTATTTACCCGCCACGTTTCTGTAAACGGCATCCGCATGGTCAATACGGATCATAGGTCTGTTGGTGGGGATCTCTACCACGTCAAGATGATAGATATCCTGGAATTCTGCCTCCTCGGTCAGCGCCGTTCCCGTCATGCCCGAAAGCTTTTCGTACATACGGAAATAGTTCTGGAAGGTGATGGTGGCCAGTGTCTTGTTTTCTTTTTCGATCTTTACGTGCTCCTTGGCCTCAATTGCCTGGTGCAGACCGTTGGAATAACGACGGCCGGGCATCAGTCGACCGGTGAAGGAATCGACGATCATAACGCCCTTGTCGTTGACCACGTAGTCTACGTCGCGGTGCATAATGCCGTGGGCACGGATCGCCTGGTTGATGTGATGCGCCAGCTGTGCATTCTCCGGCTCGGTGAGTGCGGAGTGATTATCGTCGTCAAAGGTATCAAGATTGAAAAAGCTTTCCGCCTTTTTGGAGCCACGGGGCGTAAGGGTAACGTTTTTCGCCTTCTCATCTACGATGTAGTCGGCGTCGATGTCGTCAACCTCTTCCTTGTTGTCGGTCTCCTTGATGACAAGCTTCTTCAGGGTGCGAACGAAGGCATCGGCGCGGTCATAGAGATCGGTAGCCTTGTCGCCTGCGCCCGAGATGATAAGGGGCGTGCGCGCCTCATCGATAAGGATAGAGTCCACCTCGTCCACGATGGCATATACGTGTCCGCGCTGAACGGTGCGCTCGCGATAGAGCGCCATATTGTCACGGAGGTAGTCGAAGCCGAACTCGTTGTTGGTTCCGTAGGTGATATCCGCCTCGTACGCGGCGTGCTTTTCCTCAGAGGTCTGACCGTGTACCACAAGACCGGTCTTGAGGCCCATAAACGCGTATACGCGCCCCATTTCCTCGCTGTCACGGCGGGCAAGATAGTCGTTGACCGTTACGATGTGGACACCTCTTCCTGTCAGCGCATTGAGATAGGCGGGCATGGTAGCCACAAGAGTCTTACCTTCACCTGTTTTCATTTCCGCGATTCGTCCCTGATGCAGAATAATACCACCGATCAGCTGAACGCGGAAGGGGCGCTTGCCGAGAATACGGTCGTCCGCCTCACGAATGGCGGCAAAGGCATCGGGCAGAATATCATCCAACGTTTCACCTTCCGCAAGGCGCTCCTTCAAGAGCCCCGTGGTTGCGGACAGCTGTTCGTTGGTCATGGCTTTATATTTTTCGGCAAGATTCTCGATCGCGTCAACGAGGCCGCGGATCTTTTTCAGTTGTTTTTCACTGTAGGTGCCGAAGAGCTTAGTTGCAAGTCCCATGTGTGTTTCCTTTCTTCAAGAAAGCATTCTTTCTCCTTATTATACTACATTATTAATAATAAAGAAATAGGTATTTGTAAATTTTATTGATTTCTTTGAAATTTCTCTTGAAAATACGATAAAAAACGGCTATAATGAAAAAGTAATTCCACGAAGGGGGAGACCCGAAATGACTAAAATTCATATTATTCTTCACGAGCCGGAGATCCCTCAGAATACGGGGAACATTGCCAGAACCTGTGCCGCAACGGGTGCGGCTCTGCATATTATCCGCCCTATGGGCTTTGAGATCGACGATAAAAAGCTGAAGCGCGCGGGTCTTGACTACTGGCATCAGCTGGATATCACCTATTACGATAACTTCGAGGACTTCCTCCTGAAGCATCCCGACGCGTCCATTTACTTTTTCTCCACCAAGGCGCCTCGCGCATATACCGAGGTGGACTATTGCGAGGAGAACGTGTATCTGATGTTTGGCAAGGAGACTCGCGGACTTCCCGAGGAGCTTCTCTATGCCCATCCCGACCGATGCGTCCGTATTCCTATGCGGGATAAGCTCAGAAGCCTCAACTTGTCCAATTCCGTGGCGATCGCCGTATACGAGGTGCTTCGCCAGCAGGATTTTGAGGGACTTCGCGAGGACGGCGAGCTGACACGGTTCTCCTGGAATGAGGGCTGATGCGATGAAGAAAATTATGCTTGGAATGAGCGGCGGCGTGGATAGCACGGTGGCCGCCCATCTTATCAAAAAAGCAGGCTACGACGTGACGGGCGTGACCCTGTCTCTCTATTCCGAAAACGGGCTCGCAGAGGCAGAAGAAGCCAAGCGGGTGGCGGCGTCTATGGGCATCCCCCACGAAACGGTGGATCTGTCCGAGGCCTTTCATCGCGAGGTTA
>JAZLBM010000019.1:0-10731 GCA_045613705.1 Eubacteriales bacterium
ATGATGGACGTGAACGTCAAGGGCTCCTTCCTTATGAGCAAGCATTTCGCAGCACACGCCGCAAGCCCCGCGCGTATTATCAACGTGGGAAGCATGGCGGCGCGCAACACCAACGCCAACGCCCCCATTTACTGTATGGCAAAGGCGGCGGTCAATAAGCTGTCCGAGGGCCTTCTTCTTCAGCTTGGTAAGCAGGGCGTGACCGTTTCCACCGTCAATCCCGGTGGCGCAGACACCCCCTTCTGGGGCACTCGCGCCGTAGACAGAAGCAAGCTGATGTCGGCGGAGGACGTGGCAGAGGTCATTCTCTTCGTGGCGCATCTGGCCGACCACATCCAGCTTCACTCTGTGGATTTCGAGAGCGCGGCTAAATTCTTCGGTTGATATGAGCGATTTTACGTACGAGGGTGTGCGCCGTCTGTCCCCCGCGGGGGAGTGGTGCGTGCACTCCTATTACACCCTTTCCCCTTATGCCCCCGACGGATCGGGGCGCATCCTTGTGTCGGGCGCCGATCTTGACGGTGACACGACGCGCGTCTATATTCTGTCCCCCGACGGCGAGGTGCTGGCGCGCTTTGGAGAAGGGAAGCCGGACACCAACTTTTACCATACGGGAAGCTGGCAGACCTGGAGCCCCGATGCGCGCTACGTCTACTATCAGGGCGGCGATATGAAGGATCCCTTGATCTGCCGCTACGAGGTGGAGACGGGGGAGGTCGTGACTCTTGCGGGCGATATGGAGGGAGCGCCGCCACAGGGCGAGCCCATCATTTCTGGGTTTCTCGGTATGCTTTACGCGGCAGGCTACGGGGACGGGCATTACCATCCCGAAAACGCGCCCATTCCCTTTGAGGAACGAGACCGACACGGTTTGTTCCGCTTCTCCCCCGAGAAGGGAACGCGTGAGCTTGCCCTTTCGGTAAACGAGATCCTCAGTATGCATCCCGACCGCGAAAAGATCCTTGCCGCAGAGCGGGAGTTTATTGCAAGCACGGGGCACACCGAGGGCTTTACCTTGATGGCATACTGCGTTCGATGGAGTCCTGTTGGCGACCGATGCCTCTTCTATTTCGGCAACCACTGTGTCGACAGACGGCGTGGCGAGCCCAAGCTCAGCTACGTGTTTACCGCCAAGCGGGATCTTACGGATATCCATTTTGTGTTGGATATGAGCTTTGGTCGCACGGGCGTGCATTGGGGTTGGCATCCCGACGGAGAGCATCTTGTGGGATACGCCTCGCACCCCGACAACGATATGAAGATGTGCCTTTGCTCGGTGCGATATGACGGAAGCGATTTCCGTATGATCAGCCGTCACGCCAGCGGCGGACATCCGAGCATCAGCCCCGTCGACTACGATCTCCTCGTGACCGACGAATCCACCGCGCCCGGGCGCGTGGTGTTTATCGACCTTGCCACGGACACCGAGATCGGGGCGTATACCTTGCCTCGCACCTTTGGCGACAAGATCCCCGCAGGTCGCAATCCGCAGAAGATCTGCCACCATCCCATTTTCCGAAAGGATGGCAAAAAAATCATCGTGAACGTTCTCCCCGACCGCAATTCCGTGGTGGTGGAGATGGACGTGATAGAAAGGAAGTAACCTATGAGCTTTACCGATTGGCTTGACGACGGTATGAGTATGCCGTCGCGCGGAAGCCTGAGGCACCGTCTCTCGGCGCGGATCGGGTATGCGCTTGCTACGCGCCGCCGCGGCGTTCGTGCAGACAAGACCTGTCTTGTAAGCCCCAAGGCGAGGATCAACGCCCGAAGCGGCGAGATCGATCTTGGCAAAAATACCGTTGTGGCACCCTATGCCATTCTTCAGGGCAACGTAACGATGGGCAACAATTGCTCGGTGCAGTCCTATGCGGTTCTTGTGGGTTACGGAACGGCGGAGGATCGCGTGGGTGAGATCCGCATCGGAAACGACGTGCGCATTGCGCCCCACGTAATGATCATCGCCGCCAATCATAAGTTTGACGACGTGACCCGTCCCATTGCCAAGCAAGGCGTGGAGAGGAAATCCATTGTGATCGAGGATGACGTGTGGATCGCGGGTCGCGCCAACATTATGGCGGGTGTAACGGTCGGTCGCGGCTCGGTAGTCGCGGCGGGTGCCGTGGTGACCCACGACGTGCCGCCCTATAGTGTGGTGGCAGGCGTGCCCGCAGGGGTGATTAAAAAAAGAAAGCAGGAGGATGCGGAATGAATCCTTTGAAAATTTCCGAATCGCTGTATCGTCATTATGAATCGATCGCCAAGGTGGAGGCCTATTATGGGCTTCTCGCCGTGTGGGCGCTTTGCGAAACGGCGGTGGAGGCGAATGACGAAGCGTTGCTTGATGAGTGCCGCCGTTATCTTGCCCTCTATCCCGATCAGTTTGAGCACCCTAAATATCATTTTGAAAACTACCGCGTGGGCGGCCCTGCAAAGTCCTGGCTCGTGATGAAGGGACTTTTTGACAGCGAGCGGGAAAATCTTCGTAAGTATGCGGAGATCACGTTGAACGCACCCGTTGACCGAGACGGCGTTATGTGTCAGCCGGGTAACGAGGCGCGCACCTGGATCGATATCGCCTTTTGTGTGCCTCACTTTATGGCTTGTGCAGGTCGCGCACTCGGCGAGGAGCGATATATCGACTTTGCCGCCGAGCAATGCTTTAAGATGTACGAGCGGTTCCTGGATCCCGCTTGCGGTCTTTTGCACCAGTCCCGTGGCTTTATTGCCGATCAGCCCGAGAAGATCTCCGAGGATCACTGGAGCCGCGGAAACGGCTGGGGATACGTGGGACTTGCGGCACTTGTGGAGCATCTGCCTCCCGACAGTCCTCACCGAGAAAAGGCGGAGAAGTATTTCTGCGATCTTTCCCGTGCACTGCTTCAGCATCAGACGCCGCGCGGTGTCTGGCGGCAGGAGATCCCCTGTGAGCTTGCCTGGGACGAGTCCTCGGGAACGGGTCTTATCACCTACGGTATGGGCGTTGGTATGCGCTTGGGGCTTCTTGACAGGGAGACCTATGAAAAGCCCTTCCGCCGTGCACTGCAGGCAATCGTCGATCGCTTTATCAACCCTGACTTTTCTACCAATATGTGTTGCCACGGATGCCTTTGCCCAGGAGAGGGCGCGGAGCGGGGAACGGTCAAGGCATACCTTACTGCCGTATATCCTACGCACGATGATCCCCACTCCTTCGGTAGCCTGATGATGGCTATGGTGGAGGCGCACCGAAACGGTGTGACAGAGCTTCACGGAAGGAAGTGGTAAAATGTTTTTGAAGGCATTTTGTGATGCAGCCGAGCGTCCCGTATGGCGGCTCCGTGAAAAGAGCGGAGGCGAGATAGCGGCTTGCCCATCGGTTCTTGCTAAAGATGGAATGAGGCTTGGCGAGTTTTCGGTTGCGAAGCATTCATATGCAATAGAGGGCGGTCGAGCGCTCCGCGTGCTTATTACCGACGGTGCGCAGATCGGGGTGATTGTAGAAAACATGATCTTGGAGACCCCTCGATGCGTGTATACTACCTTTTCGGTTCCGCGGAGCGAGGACCTGAATTGCAACGTGGCGAGCAAAAGCCGTTTGGTTCTTCGCGCGGGCGGTCGCGGCGCTAAGCTTTTCCGTCTTGCCAACCAAGTGGACGGCACGGATATGATGGAGGGATGCGGCTTGCTCCTTCCTGACGGCGTGACGGCTGATGCGGTGGGCATCACCCCGTATTCGGGCATGTATGCCTTCGGATGCCGGCACCTTTCGGTCTTTGCTATGGCGGTTGAGGCGGAAGACAAGATCAAGGGATGGCATATGGAGGGCAAGGAAACGATTGAGATCAGTGCCCCCGACAAGAGCTGTCGGCTTCGCCTTCTGTTGGGAGAGAATAGCGTGACGCTGATGGATCCCGTTCTTGACGTTACTGCGGTTGTTCCCCTTGATTTTTGAGTGATTTTGTGTATTTTTTGAATTCATCCGGTGTGATGCGCACATTGCACCGGATGAATTTTGTCGAAAATGAACAATAAACATATGCTTGACATAGCCTCTTTTGTGTGGTATAATAAATAAAAAGGGGTAAAATTATGCCAACTGAAAATGCTTACAAGATTCGCACGAAAAATCCCGATCTTTCCCTGCGTGTAGCCAAGGGACACTTTGCTACCAGCCATAGCCATATCAATTATTATATTGACGTGACTATGTGGAAATCCCGTCTGTCTGAGGCGTCTGCCATAGCAAAAGAGTTGGTTTCGTATTATGCGGCAAGCACGATCGTGGACACCATTCTGTGCCTGGATGGCACGGAGGTGATCGGCACCTGTCTTGCGAACGAGCTGACCAAGAGCGGCTTTATCAGCATCAATGCGCATCAGACGATCTACGTTGTTACGCCCGAGCATACGGCGGGAAGTCAGCTGATCTTCCGTGACAATATTCTGCCGATGATACAGGGAAAGCACGTCTTGATCCTGGCGGCTTCGGTGGCAACGGGCTATACCGTAAAGTCCGCGACAGATGCCCTTCAGTATTACGGCGGACAAGTTGCGGGTGTTTGCTCCATCTTTGCAACGGTGGAAAATTGCGCGGGATATGAGGTTCGCTCGGTATTTAATCCCAAGGATCTTGAGGGATATGCCAGCTACTCGTCTCATGAATGTCCGCTTTGTAAGGCGGGAAAGAAGATCGACGGACTCGTCAACAGCTTCGGCTTCTCAAAACTGTAAAATTAAAGCACCGCATTGCGGTGCTTTTTTGTTGACAGATGGGCGCAAATGAAGTATAATGGTGAAGAAAACAAAACCTTGCGAGAGGGAATATGGAAAGAAACACAAAAATCTACGATACGTACGTAAGGATCCTTGCGGATGAGCTTGTGCCCGCTATGGGATGCACCGAGCCTATCGCCGTTGCCTTTTGCGCGGCCAAGGCACGGGAGGTGCTGGGCGAGATGCCTAAGAAGGTAGAGATCCTTGCCAGCGGAAATATCATCAAGAACGTCAAGAGCGTGATCGTGCCCAACAGCGGCGGTCTTCGCGGACTTTCTGCCGCGGCGGCGCTTGGTATTCTGTACGGAAACGCCGAGCGTGAGCTTGAGGTCATCTCCGAGGTGAGTGCCGAGGAGGCAAGCAGTCTTGGCGAGAAAATGAAGACTATGGATATCACGGTGGCGCCCTTATCCGAGGGACACGTGCTGGATCTGAAGATCACGGTATCCACGGACTCGCATACGGCGACGGTGCACATCCGCGACGAGCATACCAACGTGATCCGCATTTTCCGTGATGGCGCGTGCCTCCTTGAAAAGAGCGGAGAAGAGGCGTGTGCGGCGTACGAGGATGCGCTCGATTATACGCTTCTCTCCATTGCGGACGTTTTTGACTTTGCGAAGACGGTCGACCTTACGGATATATACGATATTATCAAGCGGCAGATCGATTGCAATACCGCCATTGCCGAGGAAGGCCTTCGGGGCAACTACGGTGCTCGCATCGGACAGATCCTCTCCAAGATGGATGGGGGCGTGAGAACCCGAGCCAAGGCGCTGGCCGCGGCAGGATCCGATGCCCGAATGAGCGGATGCGATATGCCGGTCATCATCAACTCGGGCAGCGGCAATCAGGGAATGACGGCAAGCCTTCCCGTTATCGCTTACGCCGAGCATTACGGCAAGAGCGAGGAGGCGTTGATTCGCGCGCTCGTGTTCTCCAATCTGGTTACCTTACACCTGAAGACGGGAATCGGTCGCCTTTCGGCTTATTGCGGCGCGGTAAGCGCGGGCGCGGGTGCCGGTGCGGGCATCGCCTATCTTCTGACGGGCGATCTCAGAACGATTAATCACACCATCGTCAATGCCCTGGCCATCTCCAGCGGTATTGTGTGCGACGGTGCTAAAGCCAGCTGTGCCGCCAAGATCGCTATGGCGGTAGAGGCGGGTATCATCGGATATGAAATGTTCCTTGAGGGCTGTCAGTTCTATGACGGAGACGGTCTTGTGAGCAAGGGCGTGGAGAAAACCATTAAAAATATTTCGGTGCTGGGAAGCGAGGGCATGCGGGAGACCGATGCCAAGATCATTGAGATCATGACCGGTACCCATTGTTAAGGAGAAGCATATGACCGCAGAAGAAAGAAAGGCATTGGTACAGTCTTACCTTGGAAAGGTGATTGACATTGAGATCGACCGCCCCATAGGATACGTGCATAAAAAGAAGAATTACGATCTTGTATATCCCATCAACTATGGCTACATTCCCGGTGTTCTCGGCGGTGACGACGAGGAGCTGGACGTATATCTGATGGGCGTGAACGAGCCTGTGACGGCATATACCTGTCGCATCGTCGGTATCGTGTACCGTCGGAATGACGTGGAGGATAAGCTGATTGCCGCCCCCGTGGACAAGCGTTACACGGCCGAGGAGATCGCTTCCGCCATTCATTTCCAAGAGCAATATTACGATACGTACGTTGAAGCCTTTGAGGGCTAAAAACGAGAAAAAGAGCCGCTTGCCTGTGCAAGCGGGTCTTTTATGCATAAATGGTATGAATATTCAACAAAAATGAATATAAATCCGACGAACTTGGGTAAATATTCGCCGATTTTTTGAAAAAATACATAAAATTTGAATATTTTTTCAAAAATCCCTTGACAAAATACATCGGGGCGTGTATAATATGCTTTGTTATTAAAAAAGCCGTCTGCCGGCGGCTTTCGGAGGAAATTATGAATAAGGAAAACATTAAAAAAGTAGTACTCGCCTATTCGGGCGGTTTGGATACTTCTATCATCATTCCGTGGCTCAAGGAAAACTACAACAACTGTGAGGTTATCGCAGTAAGCGGTAACGTAGGTCAGGCCGACGAGCTTGAGGGACTGGAAGAGAAGGCCCTTAAGACCGGCGCTTCCAAGCTGTACGTTCTTGACCTTACCGAGGAGTACGTTGACGAATATATCATTCCCTGTATGAAGGCAGGCGCGGTTTACGAGGAGTACCTTCTCGGTACCAGCCACGCGCGTCCCTGCATCGCAAAGGGACTTGCCGAGATCGCCATCAAGGAGAAGGCTGACGCCATCTGCCACGGATGCACCGGTAAGGGTAACGACCAGGTTCGCTTTGAGCTGACCCTCAAGCACTTCTGCCCCGATATGCCCATTATCGCTCCTTGGCGTGAGTGGGATATCAAGTCCCGTGATGAGGAGATCGATTACGCCGAGGCGCACAACGTTCCCCTTAAGATCAACCGCGAGACCAACTACTCCAAGGATAAGAACCTGTGGCATCTTTCCCACGAGGGTCTTGACCTTGAGGACACGGGTAACGAACCTCTTTACGAGAAGCCCGGCTTCCTTGAGATGGGCGTATCTCCCATCCAGGCACCCGACGTTCCTACTTACGTAGAGCTTGGGTTCGTACAGGGTATTCCCGTTGCCATCAACGGCGAGAAGAAGTCCGCAAAAGAGATCATTCTTGACCTGAACGAGCTTGGCGGCAAGAACGGTATCGGTCTTCTTGATATCGTAGAGAACAGACTTGTAGGTATGAAGTGCCGCGGTGTTTACGAGACTCCCGGCGGAACCATCCTCTACAAGGCACACAGCGTGCTTGAGAGCATCTGTCTTGACAAGATGACCCTTCACGAGAAGCAGAAGCTTGCTATCACCTATGCGGAGCTTGTTTACAACGGACAGTGGTTCACTCCTCTTCGCGAGGCGCTTGCCGCATTCGTTGATAAGACCCAGGAGAAGGTCACCGGTAAGGTTCGTCTGAAGCTTTACAAGGGTAACATGATCAATGCGGGCGTATGGAGCGACTACTCCCTTTACAGCGAGGAGATCGCAACCTTCGGTGAGTCGGATTACAACCAGAAGGATTCTGCGGGCTTCATCAACCTCTTCGGCCTTCCCATCAAGGTGCAGGCTATGGTAGACGCCAAGAACAACAAATAAGGTACCGTTTATGGAAAAAATGTGGGCGGGCAGAACCGCCGGGCAGACCAGTGCGCTGGCTGATGACTTCAATTCCTCCATACATATCGACTCGAGAATGTATAAAGAGGACATCAAGGGGTCTTGCGCGCACGCGGCGATGCTTGCCGAGGTAGGGATCCTTACCGCGGCGGAGGCAGACGCCATCATCGCTGCCCTTGAACAAATTGCAAAAGATATTGAGAGCGGTAGACTCGCCATCAATATGAACGCCGAGGACATCCATATGTTCGTGGAGTCGGTGCTGACCGACCGAATCGGAGACCTTGGCAAAAAGCTTCATACCGCAAGAAGCCGAAACGATCAGGTGGCGGTAGATATACGCCTCCATATGAGAGGGAAGTGCGAAGAGATCGAAGCGCTTCTGATTGATCTCATTGATGCTATCGTGACGGTCGCGGGTGAGCACAAATACGATATTATGCCGGGTTACACCCATTTGCAGAGAGCGCAGCCTATCGTGTTTGCCCATCACCTTCTTGCCTACGCCGAGATGTTCCGACGAGATCTCTCGAGGATCGTTGACGCGAAGAAGCGTATGAATTTCTCCCCCCTTGGCGCGTGTGCTCTGGCGGGAACCACCTATCCGATCTCGCGAAGCATGACGGCGGCGGCGCTGGGCTTCTCGGGATACGCCACGAACAGCATTGACGCGGTCTCCGACCGAGACTTCTGCGTGGAGCTGCTCTCCGCCTTTTCGGTCATTATGATGCACCTTTCCCGTTTCTCGGAGGAGGTCATCCTGTGGTCCAGCTGGGAGTTCTCCTACGTGGAGCTTGACGATGCGTACACAACCGGATCGTCCATCATGCCGCAGAAGAAAAACTCGGACATGGCAGAGCTTGTCCGAGGAAAATGCGGCAGAGTCTACGGCGACCTTATGGGAACGCTGACTATGCTCAAGGGCTTGCCCTTGGCGTACAACAAGGATATGCAGGAGGATAAGGAATCTCTCTTCGACGCCACCGATACGGTGGAGCGATGCCTTGAGATCTTTGCTCCTATGATCCGAACCATGAAGGTCAAGAGCGAGAATATGTACCTTGCGGCTCAGCGAGGCTTCATCAACGCCACCGACCTTGCCGATTATCTGACCAAACGCGGAATGCCTTTCCGCACGGCTTATAAAGCGGTCGGCTCCATCGTGTCCGACTGTATCGCACGCGGTATCGTGCTTGAGGATATGACCCTTGAAGAATACCAAAAATACTCCGAGCTGTTCTCCGAGGATCTCTATGAAGAGATCTCGCTGAAGACCTGTGTGGCAAAACGAATTTCCGAAGGTGCCACGGGTTATGCCTCGGTTGAAATACAGCTGCAAAGCTTTAACGATTTTTTGAAAGAGAAGAAAGGAATTTAACGTCATGAAAAAGATACTTGCACTTGCGCTTTGCGCACTTATGATCCTGTGTGCTTTCACCGCCTGCGGCTCTGCTGCCGGTACCAAGATCGCGATCCAGAGCGGAACCACCAGCGAAGCTTACGCAAAGGTTCTCAAGGGTGTTGAGGTCGTATCCTTCGACACGTTCGCACTTGCTGCTCAGGGTATGAAGAACGGCAACGCCGATTACGTTTTCGTGGATAAGACCACTGCAAACGCGCTTTGCAAAGAGATCTCCGGTCTGAAGATCATTGATATCGCGCTTTCCAGCGAGTTCTACGGCATCGGTATCGATCCCGCACAGGCAGAACTCAAGACTCAGATCGACAACATTCTTGCAACCAAGGCTGCTGAGGTTGAGGCGATCAAGGAAAAGTATATGAACGGCGACGAGGCTTCCTTCGTTGGCGTTGAGTCCGCAAGCAAGGATAATGCAAAGGCTGCCGCACAGCTCGTTGTTGCAACCAATGCAGAGTTCGCTCCCTGGGAGTACAAGGAAGGCAACAAGTACTACGGCATCGATATGGAGATCGCAAAGCTGATCGCAGATGAGCTTGGTCTTGAGCTTGTTATCGACGATATGCAGTTCAACATGGTAGTAGGCGCAGTTGGTAAGAACGGTGTTGACATCGCAATGTCCGGTATCACCATCACCGCTGAGCGTGAGGAGGTTATCAACTTCTCCACTCCTTACTACACCGAGGCGATTGTAGCTGTTTGCAACGCTGACGACACATCTCTTGATTCTGTCGGTACTGTTGTTGACCTCTTGAATGTTCTTTGCGCAGGCAAGTAATCAAAGTAAATTAAAAAAGGTAAATAAAGGCTTAGTGCAATAGCTAAGCCTTTAGTTTGGTTAAATATATGAACAGTTTTTCTCAAATGTGGAATGAATTTATTAAGCAATTCATAACCCTTCACGGCTATGAAAATGTGCTTAAGGGCTTATGGGCAACGTTGCAGATTGCAGTGCTCGGTTTGCTGATCGGTATTGTAATAGGTACTTTGATTGCAGTGGTAAGAGTTATGCCCAAGTATAAGCTGATGCCGAGAATTTTAGATAAGATCTGCGTGTGCTATATTGAGTTGTTCCGCGGAACACCTATGGTAGTTCAGCTGTTGATCGGTTATTGGGTGTTGCTTCCTGCTATGGGAGTTACAGTAAACTCAGGTGTTCCGGTTGCCATTCTGGTATTCGGACTCAATAGCGGCGCCTATGTCAGTGAGATCATGCGAGGCGGTATCAATTCGGTGGACTCCGGACAAATGGAGGCGGGGCGTGCTGTGGGCTTGACGTATGCAACGGCTATGCTCAAGATCATAGTCCCTCAGGCGATCAAAAACATTTTGCCCACTCTTGGTAATGAGTTTATCGTT
>JAZLBM010000020.1:0-19633 GCA_045613705.1 Eubacteriales bacterium
AAACCTCGCCGATGATGATTCCCTCACCATCCGACGCGTTCTTTACCGTCTTGCAAAGCAGATCGAGAAATTCGTCGGAGAGCTCGTCCGCCACGTCGAGGCGCCAGCCGCCGATGCCCTTTTTGATATAGGTCTCGGCCACGCCGCCTTCGCCTGCCAAAAATTCTCGGCAAGCCTTGCACAAGGGATTCAGCTTGGGAAGGATCTCAATGCCCCACCAGGATTCGTAGGAATCGGGGAATTTCTTAAAGCAAAACCAATCGTGATAATCGGAGGCTTCAGACTGATAAGCCCCTAACGAATCGTATTTGCCGAAGCGGTTGAAATAGCGACTATCGTTGCCCGTGTGATTGAAAACGCCGTCAAGGATCAGATGCATACCGCGCTTGTCCGCCTCGGCGATCAAATGATCGAGAGCGTCGTCTCCGCCAAACATTTCGTCCACCTGCATATAGTCGCCGGTGTCGTATTTGTGGTTGGAATACGCCTTGAAAATCGGGCTCAGATAGATGGTGGTGACACCGAGAGAAGCCAGATATTCAAGCTTTTGGGCAACACCCCAAAGGTTACCGCCAAAGAACTCGTTGTTCTTGACAGGAGCACCGGGATACGCGGCGTACTGCTTGATTCCGCCGTACCAATCCTCATTGATCTCGGCGTCCTCACGGGAGCAGACCTTGCCCTCGCCACGACAAAAGCGATCCACAAAGGCGTGATACATAACGCCGCCCGCAAACCAGGAGGGCGCCTTGTAATCCTCTTTGTAGACAAGCAGGCGGTAGCGACGGTCGGAGGATTCGCCCAAAGCAAGATCCACGTTGTTGTCCGTCTGACTGAACCACGTGTCAAAGCCGCGCAAAAAGAGGAGCTCGTAGTAAAAAAGCCCATCCTTGTCGCCAACAAAATCCTCGTCAAGGGAAACCGTCACGCGGTATTCATCCTCGCCTAGGTTTGTGTCAACGAAGGTGAGGGGGAGGTCGATCGTCTCTTCCCCATCCTTGCCCCATCGAAGAACGACGGCACGAACGCCAAGCCGTCTTCCACAGGTCACCGTAAAGGTCAGAACGGTGCCGAGAGGAAACGCCCCTTTGCGGGACACATCCTCGCCCGACGCCGTTTTTGTAACAATTGGCAACGCGCCCCTCTCAAGGCTTGTGTGCAATTTTGGAAGCATAACGATCCTCTTACTTGGAAAGCTTCTTCAGATTCCAGATGCGCTGTGCATATTCTTCAATGCTTCGGTCGGCGGCAAAATGACCTGCCGACGCGATGTTGATCAGCGACATACGGTTCCATCTGTTCTTGTCCTGGTATGCCTCAATTACCTTCTCGTGAGCCTGTCTGTAGGACTCGAAATCAGCAAGACACATATAAGGATCGGCGATGCCGTAACCCGAAAGCAGATAGGTGGCAAGATCCGAGAAGGACTCGCCCGCAAAGCCTACGTTCAGATAGTTTACGATCCTCTTGAGGCGATCGTTGTTGGCATAGTAAAGCGCAGAGTTGTAGCCGCGAAGCCAAAGCTCGTCGACCTCGTTGCTGGTAAGACCAAAGATGAACATATTGTCATCCCCCGCCGCCGCAAGCATTTCAACGTTTGCGCCGTCCAGGGTGCCGAGGGTAATGGCACCGTTGATCATCAACTTCATACAACCCGTACCGCTCGCCTCTTTACCTGCAAGAGAGATCTGCTCGCTGATCTCCGCAGAGGGGATGAGCGACTCGGCAAGGCTTACGTTATAGTCTTCAAGGAAGACAACCTGAAGCTTTTCGCGAATTCTGGGATTTCTGTCAATATCACGGCTGATATAGCAAAGAAGCTTGATGATCTGCTTTGCCATATGATAACCGGGCGCCGCCTTTGCACCGAAGATGAAGGTCTGAGGCTGAATATCAAGGTCGGGATTTTCCTTCAGGTCAAGGTACAGACCGATGATGTTCAGCGCATTGAGAAGCTGACGCTTGTACTCGTGAAGTCGCTTGATCTGCACGTCGAAGACGGAATGGGTGTCAAGACCCTTGCCCGTGCGCTTCATCATAAGGTTGGAGAAGGCGATCTTGTTCTGATGCTTGATCTCGCGGATCTGTGCCAGAACCGTCTCATCGTCGGCAAACTTTGCGAAGTTTGCCAGCTCCTCGGGATTGTGACGGTAACCCGTTCCGATGCAATCGTCAAGAAGCGACGCAAGCTTGGGGTTGGAATAGCACAGCCATCTGCGGTGCGCCACGCCGTTGGTCACGTTATCGAACTTGTAAGGATACATCTTATAGAAATCCTTAAAGGTATTGCTCTTAAGAATATCCGAGTGAAGCTTGGATACGCCGTTGACCGAGTGAGACGCGATCACGGAAAGGTTTGCCATACGAACCTCGCCGTAGCCCACAACGCTCATCTTAGAGATGCTGTTCCAGTTGCCCGGGAAGAACTTCCAAGCCTCGCGGCAGAAGCGCTCGTTGATCTCCTTGACGATGGTGTAGATTCTGGGGAGCTTCAGACGGAAGAGATCCTCGTTCCAGGTCTCAAGCGCCTCGGGCATAACCGTGTGATTGGTATAGGAAACGGTGCGGGTCACAATGTCCCACGCGCGCTCCCAGGAGTAGAAATAGTCGTCGATCAGAATGCGCATCAGCTCGGGAATGCAAAGCGCAGGGTGGGTATCGTTGATATGGATCGCCACCTTATCGGGTAGATTCTCGAGGGTGCCGTATACCGCCATATGGTCGCGAATAATGCTCTGCACCGATGCCGATACCAGGAAATACTGCTGAGAAAGTCTCAGAAGCTTTCCCTCGG
Organism: Eubacteriales bacterium; assembly: GCA_045613705.1. Classification (GTDB taxonomy): domain Bacteria; phylum Bacillota; class Clostridia; order Oscillospirales; family CAG-272; genus RGIG8775. The sequence continues at coordinate 2,795 of JAZLBM010000020.1, forward strand.
TGTGGTTATCGGAAGGATAGAGCACCTTGGAAATGATCTCCGCATTGGTGCTCTCCTCAAGAGCCTTTGTATACTGTCCCTGAGAGAAAAGCCCCATATTGAAGTTGTGAATATCGCGCGCCTTCCAAAGTCGCAGCTGGCTGACCGCCTTGCTGTCAGCGCCCGAGATCATCATATCGTAAGGAACGGCTTCGATTTCCTCGCAGTCCTCATAAATGATCTCAAGGTGGTTGTTCTTCCACTCTTCTCTGACGTGACCGCCCATCTTCACCTTGTAGATACGGTCGGTTCTCGGAACAAGCCATACCTCGCCACCGGGAAGCCAGATGTCGGGAAGCTCGATCTGCATACCGTCTACGATCATCTGCTTAAAGAGACCGTACTCATAGCAAATGGAGAAGCCGGTTGCGGGATAGTCCAGAGAAGACAAGGAGTCCATAAAACAGGCCGCAAGTCTTCCAAGACCGCCGTTTCCAAGACCCGCATCGGGCTCGCACTCATAAAGATCCTCAAGGGAGAAGCCGAGGGCGTCAAGTGCCTCACGGTACTCCTCTGCAAGACCCAGATTATGAACGTTGGTCTTGAGGGAGCGACCGAGAAGGAATTCCATACACATATAATACACGCGCTTGGAGCCGGTCTGGTTGACTTCCTTCTTGAAGTCGCCGCGTTTGGCGGTGAGGATGTCCTTTATAGTCAGTGCCGCCGCCTTATACATCTGGTCGCGGGAGGCTTCTGCCGCCGTGCAACCAAACTGACGGGACAGCTTGGATTCAATGTTTTCTTTTACTTGCTTTGCTGTAGGTGAATATGCCATTGGGTTCAATTGCCTTTCTTTTTGAATATACGCGCGGCGCATCGGTTTCGGGCCAATACGCCGCTGTTCTTATATGATTTCGTTATACATTTCCAGATACCGCTTTGCGGATACGCTCCACGAGAAATCGGTATTCATGATCTTGCTGACAAAGCGCTCGCGCTTTTCGCCGTCGCGCCACAGCGCAACCGCCGCGCAAATGCGGTCGTAAAGCTCTGCCGAGGAATAGTTAGCGAAGGTAAAGCCGTTTCCAAGAATCTCGCCGTCCTTCTCCCAATATCCCTTGATAGAGTCGTAAAGACCGCCCGTTTCTCTTACAACGGGGATCGCGCCGTAACGGGATGCGATCATCTGAGAAAGTCCGCAGGGCTCGCTTGCCGAGGGCATCACGAAGATATCGCACGCCGCGTAGATGCGCTTGGAAAGATCGCGGTCATACTCGATAAGGGCACGCGCCTTGGTCGGGAAGCTCTTTTCAAGATCCAGGAAGAACTGCTCAAAGCGAGCCTCGCCCTTTCCAAGGACGACCAGCTGCACGTCGTTATACTGAAGAAGTCCGTACGCCATTTCGGACACGATATCAAGTCCTTTATGGGATGCCAGACGGGAGATGATGGCAAGCATAGGCTTCTCGCCGTCCTCGGGAAGACCGAGGGCCTTCTGAAGCGCCAGCTTGTTGGCGATCTTGTCCGCCGTCTTATCGGCGGTGAAGTTCTTGGGGATCACAGCATCGGTCGCGGGATCGTAATACACGTAATCGATACCGTTGAGAATACCGCGAAGCTTATAGGCGTTTTCATTGATCACGTATTCAAGACCGTGAGCATACTGCGCTGTGCGGATCTCCTCCGCGTAGCGGGGACTGACGGTGGACACGATATCAGCCGATACGATAGCACCCTTCATCAGGTTGATGCAGCCGTCGTATTCCATCACCTCGCGGCTGTCCTCGCCAAGTGCGAACACGTCGCCGAGAATGCCGAAATCGTACTTGCCCTGATACTCGATGTTGTGGATCGTGAACACCGTTCTGATGTTCTCATATCCCTGACGGCCACGATAGAGGCGGTTCAGATATACTACGCTGAGTGCCGACTGCCAATCGTGGGCGTGAAGCACGTCGGGATAGAATCCGACCTTCTCGATCAGCGCAAGGGCCGCCATACAAAAGAAGGCATAGCGCTCGCCGTCATCAAAATGACCGTAAAGCGTGTCACGCTTGAAGTAATACTCGTTATCGATGAAATAGTAGGTAACGCCGTCCTTTACAAGGCTAAGGATACCGCAATATTGGTTGCGCCAAGAGAGACGAAGCGCAAAGACCGTCTCAGTCTTCATCTGCGCGCGCCATTCGTCCTTTACGGCACCGTAGAGGGGCAACACAACGCGAACGTCACTTCCCTCGTCTGCCGCCTTCATTGCGGCGGGAAGCGAGCCCATAACGTCGCCAAGACCGCCCGTTGCGGCAAAGGGCATTACCTCAGCGCCAACGAAGAGAATCTTGCTCATTGCACACCTCTTATACTCTCACGCCTTTTCCGATGAAGAAAGGCATGGTCTGGTGGCCGGAAAGCACGCGACCGTCGTTGATGACAACGTTCTTGTCGGTGATCACACAGTTCAGAGAAACGTCAGAGCCCACGTAGGTATCCTGAAGGATGATGGAGTTGCGGATCACCGCGCCCTTACCAACCTTGACACCACGGAAGATGATGGAATTCTCCACCGTTCCGTCGATCACGCATCCGTCTGCGATGTAGGAATTCTTGACGCTTGCGTTGCTCGTGTACTTGGTAGGCGCCGAGTTTCTGACCTTGGTATATACGGGGAAATTGGGAACCTCAAAGAGTTCTCTTCTCTTTTCGGGATCCAAAAGCTCCATGTTGCACGCGAAGTAGCCCTCAAGAGAACCGATGATGTTATAATAACCGGTATAGGGATAAACAAAGTAACGGTCGTTGGTAAGGTTCTTGGCAACCACGTCCATATAGAAGTGAGTCAGACCCTTAGCCTCTGCCTCGTTTACAAGATTCAGAAGGAACTTACGGTTGGCTACGATCAGATTGGTGCTGACCTCAACCTCGCCCTCACGGGGCTTGAACTGAGAAACACCGGTCAAGCGACCGTCGATATCATACTCCACACCGGTAACGGTGGAACGGAATTCGCAGGAACCGAAATCCTTCTTCGCGCTGACGATGGTAACGTCCGCCTTCTTCTTCTCGTGGAAGGAAAGGACGTCAGCAATGTTGATATTGCAAACCGCGTCACAGTCGGACAGAACCAGCACGTCCTCCTTACAGCGTTTGATGAAGTCGGTTACGCCCATCAGCGCCTCAAGACGGGTGGAATACAGCTTGTTTGCCGCGCCGCCGGAGAAAGAGGTGACGAAGGGCGGAAGCAGCTTGATACCACCGGAGCGGCGGGAAAGATCCCAGTCCTTACCCGTGCCGATATGGTCAAGAAGAGACTGGTAATTGTTATGCGTTACGATACCAACCTTGGTAATATCCGAGTTTACCATATTGGAAAGTGCGAAGTCGATCAAACGATAACGGCAACCGAAAGGCACGCTTGCCATGGTTCTGCGATTGGTAAGTTCGGCGATCGCCTGGTCGTGTATGTTGGAAAAAATCAATCCTGCGGCTGTCATTACGCTTCCTCCTTCAGTTCTGCAATCATTTCATTGTCGCCGATCACGCGGCCTGCGGGAATATTGACACCCATTCCCACAACGGTGATGCCGGTGGCTTCCTCGCGAGGCTTACCTGCGGAGGCACCCTCACCTACCGTAACCGCTTCGTCAAGAATGGAATACTCAACCGTGGCATCCTTGCCGATGGTAACACGGCTCATAATAACGGAATCGCGAACGACCGCGCCCTCCATAACCTTGACGCCCTCACCGACAACCGAGTTGATAACCGTTCCAAGGATCTCGCACCCCTCGGTAATGGTACTGTTCTCAACCTTGGCATTGGCGCCAACGTACTGAGGACTCTCGTTCTGGTAACGGGAGAAGATTCTCCAGCTCTCATCGTTCAGGTTAAGAACGGGAGTGTCACCCAGCATATCCATATTGGCTTCCCACAGAGAAGCGATGGTTCCTACGTCCTTCCAGTATCCCTCGAAGCCGTAAGCATACATCTTTTCGCCGTTTGCCAGCATATTGGGGATGATATTCTTACCGAAGTCGTTGGAGGACTCGGGATCCTTGGCATCATCCTTCAGATACTTCACGAGCTTTTCCTTGGTGAATACGTAGATACCCATAGAAGCCTTGGTACTATCGGGGTTCTTGGGCTTCTCGGAAAACTTATAGATGGAGTTATCGGGATTGGTGCTCATAATACCGAATCGGCTTGCCTCCTCAATGGGAACGTCGATAACGGCAATGGTACAGTCTGCGCCAACCTGCTTGTGATAATCGATCATCTTGGAATAGTCCATCTTGTAGATGTGGTCACCCGAAAGGATCAGCACGTATTCCGGATCGTATCTTTCGATAAACTCAATGTTCTGATAGATGGCATTTGCGGTACCCTTATACCAGTCGGCAGAATCCTTCGCCTGGTAAGGAGGAAGGATAGAAACACCGCCAAAGGCACGGTCAAGATCCCACGGCAGACCGTTGCCGATATACTCGTTCAGCACGAGGGGCTGATACTGAGTAAGAACACCTACGGTATCAATACCCGAATTGGTGCAGTTTGACAGAGGAAAATCGATAATTCTGTATTTTCCTCCAAAGGAAACGGCGGGCTTTGCGGTTTTGTAAGTAAGCGCATAAAGTCGGCTTCCTTGTCCGCCGGCAAGGAGCATGGCTACGCTTTCTTTTTTCTTGAACATAGGGCACCTCCAAAATTTTATTTATAGTCTTGAAATGGTAAACGTTTGTTACTTTTGCTTGCGACGAAAGATGCAAGCGCCGTGAGGCGGCACGGTAACCGAAAGCGTGTGAGAATACTCACGGAAGCTCTTCTTGATAGCCTTCAGCGGCTCTTTGTTGCCGATTCCCTTTCCACCGAAACGTTCGTCGTCGGAGTTGAGGATCTCCTCATAGCGTCCTGCGCGAGGCACGCCGATCGCGTAGTTTTCATACGTGACGGGGGTGAAGTTGACCACAACGATAAGCTCTTCTCCGTTCGTTCCGATCCGTCGGTACGAAAGAATGCTTCTGTCGCTATCGTCGGGATTGATCCAACGGAAGCCGTCCCAGGAGCCGTCATCCTCCCAAAGCGCAGGATGCTCCAGGTAGAAGTGATTCATCTCGGCAAAGAAGAGCTGGAGCTTTGCGTGGGCTTCATATTCCAGAAGGAACCACTCCACCTCGCCCTTGTAGTCCCATTCGCGGAACTGACCGATCTCGCTTCCCATAAACATCAGCTTCTTACCGGGATGGGTCATCATATAGGCGAGGAAGGCGCGGACGCCGGCAAATTTCTGCCAATAATCACCGGGCATTCTGTCAAGAAGCGACTTCTTTCCGTGCACTACCTCGTCATGGGAGATGGGAAGCACGTACTTCTCTCCGAAGCAATAAGTCAAAGAGAAGGTGGTTTTGTTATGATCGTATTTCTTAAACAGCGGATCGATCGCTTCGTAAGCCAAGATATCGTTCATCCAGCCCATGTTCCATTTGAGTGAGAAACCAAGTCCTCCTTCGTCGGAATGGGTGAGCTTGGCCCACGAGGTGGACTCCTCAGCGATCATCATAACGTCGGGGAATGCGCCTCGGATATGGGCATTCAATTTTTGAAAAAAAGCAATTGCCTCAAGGTTTTTATTATCGCCGTACACGTTGGGGATCCACTCGCCCGGCATACGGTCATAATCCAGATACAGCATAGCCGCAACCGCGTCTACGCGGAGACCGTCGATATGGTACCGATCGATCCAATAGGTGGCGTTAGAGATCAGGAAGCACTGAACCTCGTTGCGCGCCACGTCGAAGCAACGCGTGCCCCAGCCCTTGTGCTCCATTCGGTCCGCTCCCTGATATTCGTAAAGGGGCTCGCCGTCAAATTCATAGAGACCGTGGGCATCCTTGGGGAAATGGGCAGGCACCCAGTCAAGGATCACACCGATCCCTGCCTCGTGCATAATATCCACGAAGCGCATAAAGTCCTCGGGGGTTCCATAGCGCGAGGTAGGCGCATAATAGCCGCACACCTGATAACCCCAGGAGCCGTCGAAGGGATGCTCCATCACGGGCAGAAGCTCTACGTGGGTATATCCCATTTGCTTCACGTAGCAGGCAAGCTCGGAGGCAATTTCGGAGTAGGTATAAAAGCTTCCGTCCTCGCGAAGTCGCCAGGAACCGAGATGCACCTCATAAACGTTCATCGGTTGGTTATAAAAACCGCCGTCTGCCATTTTTTGGCGACTCTTCATCCATCCTTCGTCGTGCCACTCAAATTCCGGCAATGCGCCGACAAGAGATGCGGTCTTGGGCGGAACCTCGGTAAAGAATCCGTAAGGGTCAGCCTTCAGAAGCTCTCCGTTTGGTGAACATATCCTGTATTTGTATATGCGACTCTCCGAAAACAAATTCGCGTCGAGCTCGGCTTCAAAAATACCGCCCTCCGTGATTCGCGTCATTGGCGCGGTGTTGCTCCAACCGTTAAAATCACCGGTCACGTAAACCGAGGTAGCGTGAGGCGCCCAAACGCGGAAAATATAGGTTTCGACCTCGCCGTTCTCGCCCTTTCGCGTGCCGGCGTGGCAACCCATATATTCATAGGACCGATAATTGGTTCCTTGATGAAAAAGAAACGGTGCAAAAGCATCTTTTTTCATAAGCGGTCGCCTCCTCCTTCGAATTTACTTATAATACTCCATATTAATAATTATATTATACATCCTCCCCCTGACTTTTGCAAGAGTTTTTTTCAAAAACGCCAAAGACCATATGTTTCCACAAAGTTTTATCAAGAAACCGTCAAAATCAGAACATAATGTTGACACAATCGAGTTTTAGACTTATAATATTGTTACTTGCATTACCTTAAATCATACGAAAGGATGGCATACAATCTTGATACAGGTCAAGCATCTTACCAAGCAATACGGCGACAACGTTGCCGTAGACGACGTCAGCTTTGACATTGAGGACGGTAAAATTTACGGCTTCCTCGGTCCGAACGGCGCCGGAAAATCCACAACAATGAATATGATCACGGGGTGTCTTTGCGCCACCTCGGGAACGGTACTGATCAACGGCAAGGATATCGTTGAGAATCCCATTGAGGCCAAAAAGCACATCGGCTATCTTCCCGAGCTTCCGCCCCTCTACCCCGATATGACTCCTTACGAGTACCTTACCTTCGTGGCGGAGGCAAAGGGTCTTGACGCGGAGCAGACCTACCGTCAGGTGGGTGAGGTTATGTCCCTCACCGCCCTCAACGACGTGGCAGACCGTCTGATCGGCAATCTTTCCAAGGGCTACTGTCAGCGTGTCGGTATCGCCCAGGCGCTTCTCGGCAACCCCAATATCGTCATTCTTGACGAGCCCACCGTAGGCCTTGACCCCAAGCAGATCATCGAGATCCGCGATCTGATCCGCACGCTCGGCAAGACCAAGACCGTAATTCTCTCCAGCCACATTCTGGCCGAGATCAGTGCGGTCTGCGATCACATTATGATCCTTTCCAAGGGTCGCCTTGTCGCCAACGATACGCCCGAAAACTTGGAACAAAGCATGAACGCAGAATGCAAGCTCCGCTTCCTTGTCAAGTGCGAAATGGAGGACGGAATACGCGTTCTGGAAACGGTTGACGGCGTGGAGGAATACACCGTCGAGTACATCCCCGCCCGTAGTTGCACCGAATTTTCTCTTGCCTCTGACGGCAGCACGGCGCTTCAGGAAAAGCTGTTCTTTGCCTTTGCCGAGGCAAAATATCCCATTCTTCATATGGCAACCGAGCGTATGACTCTTGAGGACATCTTCTTAAAGCTCACCACGCCGCAGTTTGAAGAGGAGGTATATGAGGATGACGCCGAAACCGAAGCCATCCCCGAAGAAGTACTTACAGAGGAGGACGACGAGCAATGATAGCCATTTTCAAGCGTGAGCTGAAATCCTATTTCAACGGCATGATCGGCTTCTTATTCGTTGCCTTTCTGCTTGCCTTCACAGGCGTTTTTGTAACCAGCTACAACCTTCTTGGCGGCTATACCGCCTTCGAGTATGCTCTTGAGAGCACGGCGATCGTCTTCCTTCTGGCGGTGCCGATCCTCACTATGCGTTCCATCGCAGACGACAAAAGACTCAAAACCGACAAGCTTCTCTACGCGCTTCCCGTAAAGCTTTCTCACGTGATCCTCGGAAAGTATCTGGCGATGCTTGCTGTGCTCCTCATCCCCACCGTTGTTCTTGCGGTATACCCCTTGATCCTCAGCGCCTTCGGAACGGTGAACCTTACCGTATCCTACGCCTGCATCCTCGGATTCTTCCTTCTTGGCGCGGCGCTCATCGCGATCTGTATGTTCCTTTCCTCTCTTGCGGAAAGCCAGATCGTAGCGGCCATTCTCGGCTTTGCGGCGGTTCTTGTGGTATACATCGCAGAGTCGGCATCGGCTATGATCCCCGAAACGGCGTTTGTTTCTTTGCTTTGTCTCGTCGCCGTTGCCGCGCTGATCGGCCTTGTCGGCTACTTCCTTACCAAGCACGTTGCTCTGTCCTTTGTCATTGGCGGAACGCTTGCGGCCGTCACCCTTATTGTGTTTTTGATCAACAGCTCCCTTTTCGTTGGACTGTTCCCCGCCATCCTTTCCAAGCTGGCACTTTTTGATCACTTCAGCATCTTCGCCTACGGTCTTCTCGATATTCCTGCGCTGACCTTGTACATCTCCGTTTCCGTCTTCTTTGTGACGCTTACGGTTCTCGGCGCCGAGAAAAAACGTTGGGCCTGAGTTGGGAAAGGACGGTAAACAATGATGAATCAAAATAAAAACCGCTCGGCAAAAATGGGCCTTATGTCCCTTGCCACAGCCCTTCTTCTGGCCGCCGTATTGCTTCTTGCCAACGTTCTTGTGGCAAAGCTCCCCGCTGACGTAAAGATCGTTGACCTGACGAGCAACCAGATGTATTCCGTATCGGATAGCACCAAGCGCGACGTTGCGAAAAACACTATGCCCATCAGCATCTATCTGGTTGTGACTAACGGTGAAAAGGCACTTTCGGACGAAGGCATTCACCTGCACACCTTCCTTGGCAACCTTGCGGCTGTCAACGGAAAGATCTCTTACTCCGTAGTCGATCCGCTGAAGGAAACCGATTTCCTTTCTGCCTATTCCTTCGGTAGCGAGCTCGGAAACTTGAGTGTGGTCGTAGAAAGCGCGCTCCGCTCCTATCACATTCCCTATTCCGACTTCTTCAGTTATTACATCGATCAGGTCGGCAAGGTTTCGGAATCCGACGCGATGTATTACTATTACTACTATGGCGTAACACCTTACTATTGCTTTGACGGCGAATCCCTGATGCTTAGTGCCATCAGCTACGTCTCCAACCGGGATCTTCCTACCGTTTACACCCTTTCCGGTCACACCGAAGGTGACGTGCTGACCAACGCCGCCGCTATGTTCAAGACGCTGAACGTCTCCCCCGTGACACTTTCTCTCGCTTCGGGCGTGGCTGTTCCTGCCGATTGCGATCTGCTTATCATCAATGCGCCTCAGACCGATATCTCCGCAGCGGAGGCGATCCTGCTCTGCGATTATCTGGCCCGCGGCGGTGCGATCCTTCTTGCCTCCTCCCCGGAGATCTCCTCCATGCCGAACCTCGGCACGGTAACGGCGTATATGTCTCTTGTGGGAGAAGACGGAATCGTTACTGACGACAACGCGCAATATTACTACAACAGCAGTTATCCCTACTACCTTATGCCCTCGGTAAATTCTCACGCTTCGACGGCAGGCACATCTTCGGTGCTCCTTCCCTTTGCACACGCTATTGTAACTACCGGATCGGTTGCCACCGGCATCACCGTAACCCCCATTCTCACCACCTCGGAGAGCGCGTACATCATTCCCCTTGACGCCGCTTCTCCTCAAAAGCCTGAAGGCGCCGAGACAGCTTCCTTCTGTGTAGGTGCAGTTTCCGAGAATGCCGCAACGGGCGCTACCCTCGTCTGGATCCCCTGCACCAATTTCTTCAGTGACACGGCGAACGACATGTCCTCCGGTGAAAACGGCGCGTTGCTTGACGCCACCGTGACCTGGATCTGCGGAGAGACTGAAAAGGCTTCTACCGCTCCCGTTCTTCCCCTTACCACCGAAACCCTTTCCGTAAGCACCGGAACGGCAGGACTTCTGTCCTTCTTCATCACTCTTGTGATTCCCGGCGCCATCATAGGATTCGGTCTCTTCCGCGTCATCCGACGCAAAAGAAGATAATAAAAAAGTCCATGCTTCGGCATGGACTTTTCTTTTTTAGATTACCAGATTAAAGAGACCGAGGATAAAACCGATCAGCGCACCGAGATTGACGATGGTGTCCAGTTCTTTCTTCATAACTCTCATACAAAGCGCTTCGATCTCCTTCACACTCATAGCGGCGACCTTCTCCTCCACGGCGGAGGAAATATCCAGCATTTCGTTAAACCGCCCGCCAATGGAAAGCAGAAGCTTTTCGTAAACCGAGCCGATCACCGTGCGGATCTGCTCTTCTGTGGTATAGGACATCAGGTCGTGCAAGGGACGCTCGGAGTAACTCTCAAGCTGTGTCTGAACCGCGTTCTCGATCATACCGCGGCCGTTTTCGGCAACGTAGGCGTTGATCTTCTCGGAAATTTGAGGAAGAAATGCCTGCACCGTATGCTCATTCACAAACATTGCCAACATACCAAGAGAGGATTTTTTCTCAAGAATAACCGACGCCCCCTGCTCGGCAATGATCGCGCCAAGATCCATCTGATCCACGGCGTCGCTGATGCGGTCAGTTAAAAAGTGCACCAAGCTTGCCTTGGCAGTGTTCCACTGATCTTCCTTCAGATAGGTCAGTCCAAGCTGATTTGCCGTGGGCAGTGGCTTATCCGTCTTCTTAAAAACAAGAGAAAGATCCAGCGCATCCATCACCATATCCACCGCGCGGTCTTTGGTGGCATCCGTCAGAAACAGTCTCTTCAGATCGTCACCCGTAAACAGGTGATTTCCTACCGCGTCGCCAATCGCCTTGGCCAAAGCGGGCTGACGCTGAGGAACGATACCGGGCGTGAACGGAACTCTGAATTTTCCGATCTTCCACGGCTTATGGGGATGAAACAGCATCTTGACCGCGATAAAATTGGTAAAATAACCAATCACCGCACCCAAAAGCGGTCCCCACAAATATTGCAATATAGTCTTTACGGTTTCCATACATATTCCTTTCATTCAAGGGAGAAAAGTTTGATTGCCTTGATCGCCGTGCCTTCCTCGTAGCTGCGAACCTCGCCGAGGGCATAAAACGCACCTTCAGCCGTACACATACGGACGCGCTGACCTTCAGCGAAATCAGTCTTGATCTTTTTCTGATAGATCTCACAGCCGCTTCGGCTCAGCTTTTCATAAAAAGCGGGCAAACGAACCGCAGGCAAGGTTTCAAACAGATCCTCGATCGGGCAAAGCAGCGACAGTCGACCGTCTTCATCCAATGCCTCGATCTCTTCGAGGGTATGGCTCACGTCAAGGGAAAATCCACCCGTCTCGCTTCGCTCAAGTGTCGCCATAACGCCGCCACATCCGAGAGCCGCGCCAATGTCAGCGCAAAGCGTACGGATATAGGTGCCTGACGAGCACTTCACGTCCAAAATAAAATCGGTAGCGATATCGGTAGGCGCACAGGACAGCTGGAATATCGTAACGGGTCTTGCGGCGCGCTCAACCGTTTCCCCTCGGCGCGCAAGATCCACCAGCTTCTGCCCCCCTACCTTAAGGGCGCTGTACATAGGAGGAACCTGCATAATATCGCCAACGAAGTCACGGCAAACGGAAATTACCCGATCCGCATCCGGAACGCTCTCACATTCGGTCAGCACGTTGCCCGTGATATCCTCGCTATCGGTGGTAAGACCCAAACGAAGCGTGGCACGGTAGCGCTTGGTGTCGCTCACGAGGTACTCTGCCGCTTTGGCGGCACGCCCTACAAGCACGACAAGAACGCCCGTGGCAAGAGGGTCCAGGGTTCCCGTATGCCCCACGCGTCGCGTTCCGTACAAGCGGCGAACGCGATTTACGATATCGTGAGAGGTCACGCCCTGATGCTTATGGACGACCAGAACACCGCAAGGCTCAACCTTATTTATATCTTTGATCTCACTCATACGGTATCCTTATAAAATAATATCGTCAAGGCTTCTCTTGGGAACGAAATGACGACCCGTTTCATCGCGGAAATAGGTCGTTCCGCCCTCGCCGACGCCGACGATGGTGACCGTCTCGTCGGGCTTACCAAGTGCCAGCACAAGATTGGGAACAATATTTTCGGGAAGTCTCAGCTCCTCCGAAAGCTTTTGCGCGGAGAAGCTTCCGATCATACAACCGCCGTATCCTTTTTCCGTGGCGGACAGCATGATCAGCTCTGCGGCAATTCCCACGTCACGTGCAAAGATAGGCTTATCGGAAACCGCAGTGTCCATACAGATCACCACGTAGGCCGTAGGCGCGTGACCTTCGGGAGGAAGGGTGATATCGCGAAGCGCCAACGCCCACTTCGTGTTCTGAAGAAGAATATCGCACTCCTCCTTCTCGGTGCAAAGCTTGAATTTCAGCGGTTGCATATTGATGGAGGAAGGCGCAAGGCGCGCGTGATCCACAAAGGACACCAGCTCCTCACGGGAGATGCGAACGTTCTCGTCAAAGCTTCTGTAGCTTCTCTGGCGAAGCACAAGCTCACCGATCACAGAGGTGCACTTATTCTTGGCCTTATCCTCGATAAAGCGAACCTCAGCGGAATAAATGGGCATACCCTTTGAGGAGAAATTCGCCTCATATTCCGTCATTACGTTACCCTCGGTGCGGTCGGAATTGTGAAGATCGCGAGTCAGCCACTCGGTAACAAGACCTGCCGCCGCAAACTCCTCAAGGCTGAATTCAAACAGCCCCTTGTTGTCGGTTTTGAGATACAGTCTGCCGTCGGGCTTCAGCACGCGACGGTAAAGCTCCAGAAAGCCGCGATGGGTCAGTCTGCGCTTGGCGTGTCCCGCCTTGGGCCAGGGATCGCTGAAGTTCAGATAGATGCCGTCTGCCGAGTGCTCCGGAAACCACTCCGCAAGATTCTTGGCGTCTCCAATCAAAAAGCGAAGGTTATCGGGACGATCCTCAGCACAGGCCTTTGCCTTTTCAAGAGCAAGACAAGCCACGTCGGGAACCTTTTCCATTGCGATAAAATTGCGATCGGGATTCTTCGCGGACATTCCGCACGCAAAATTGCCCTTTCCGCAACCGATCTCAATGTAAAGCGGACGCTCTACGTCAAAAGCAAACTGAGGGTTCTCTGCAAGAGCGGTGGTATTTTCAATCAACAGATCGCGGCAGGCTTCAATTCTTGCCGCGCCGTTCTTCTTTTTTCTCATTCTCATGGTCGTATTTCCCTTCTTGAAAGTGAAATAAAGGGACGCGCAAGACGCCCCTTCTTTTTATCAAACGTTGAATCGGAAGAGTACGATGTCGCCGTCGGCGATCACATATTCCTTGCCTTCGCTTCGCATAAGGCCCGCTTCCTTAACGGCATTCATAGTGCCAAGACGAACAAGATCGTCAAAGGAAACCACCTCGGCACGGATAAAGCCGCGCTCAAAGTCGCTATGGATCTTACCTGCCGCCTGGGGAGCCTTTGTTCCCTTGGTAATGGTCCAGGCGCGAACCTCCTTGGGGCCTGCCGTCAAATAGCTGATCAGACCAAGAAGCGCGTAGCTTGCCTTGATCAGACGGTCAAGACCGCTCTCCGCAATACCCATATCCTCAAGGAATGCCTTCTTCTCTTCGGGCTCAAGCTCGGCGATCTCCGCCTCAATGCCTGCGCAAATAGAGATGATCTGAGAATGCTCGCTCTCCGCATACTGCTTCAGTGCCATATACATAGCATTGTCAACAGGCTCCTCGCCGGCCTCGTCCTCGCTTACGTTTGCCACGTAGATGATGGGCTTGAGGGTAAGAAGAGGAACGTCGTTGCCAAGAAGCGCCAGCTCGTCCTCGGTGAACTCGATGGTTCTTGCACACTTGCCTTCTTCAAGAACGACCTTGATGCGCTCCAGAAGCTCTACCTCTGCGGCAAGGGACTTGTCGCCCTTCATCGCCTTCTTTACGCGGTCAATGCGGCGCTCAAGGATCTCGATGTCGGAAAAAATCAGCTCGAGGTTGATGGTCTCAAGGTCACGAAGTGCGTCCACCTGTCCGTCAACGTGGATGATATTGTCATCCTCAAAGCAACGGATCACGTGAATGATGGCGTCAACCTCACGGATGTGAGAAAGGAACTTGTTGCCAAGACCCTCGCCGCGGGACGCGCCGCGAACAAGGCCCGCAATATCAACGAACTCAATGATCGCGGGGGTATATTTCTCGGGTGTATACATTTCGGCCAGCACGTCAAGACGGCTGTCGGGCACGGCTACCACGCCCACGTTGGGCTCAATGGTACAAAAGGGATAGTTTGCCGACTCCGCACCTGCGCTTGTCAGCGCATTAAAGAGAGTGCTCTTTCCCACGTTGGGAAGGCCTACGATACCTAACTTCATATGTTTTGTCTCCTGTTTGCAATATTTTAGGACGCCCCTTGAACACAAAGAGCCATAATAACATCTCATTATAGCACACCGGCTCTCTTTTTGCAACACATTTACGACACTTTTAAATTAAATGGCTAAAGTTTTTGACAAAAAGACTTCAAACTCTTTTCGTTTGACAAGTTTTTTGGATCCGACAAACAACACAAACGGACAGTTAGGAGCGCGAAGCAACGAATCCAATTTATTGATTCCGATATTGCTGTAAGCGGCAGCTTCCTTAACCGTAAGAAGCACCTTATCCTTTATCGCAACCATTTCATCCATAATTGAAATTCTCCTTTCTTTGTTGATAAGACCTGCCCGTTTGTTTTGTTTGTGTAATCCGTTAGTCTTGTTCTGCCTTTCGGTATAATTATGATAGATGCGGTATAAAAACCGTTAAATTATAATATTTTTTAATTTTTCGCTTTATTAGTGCTTCTGACTTTTCTTCACTCGTGCAAGTAATGCTCCGCCACCACCGTCCCGCGATTGTGCCCAAGTGCTGATGAGGCCTTGAAGAGTGCGCGACGGTCATATACCACGCCCTTGCGGTCGCTCCGGCAATGTGTCTCTCTGTCTTAATTATGTTATTTAAGCTCATGCCATAACCGGAATAACAAAAAGAGCAGAGAAAAATCTCTGCTCTTGTCTGAAAGCTATTCTATTCCAAAGGTTGAATGGTCTTACCATTCTTGATCAGCCACACCGTGTAAAGGGTATCCAAATCAGTAGCCGAAATATTATCCGTATACTGAAAGAACTGCTCTGATTTCCTCGCGAACCGCGCCACAACCTTTTGTCATATTTTGCAGGTGACGCAACACCTTCTCTGCAAGTCCGACCTCATACAGATCCACGCCAAAAATCGCTGCATTCCGCAGAAGTGGCTCCAATGCAGACGCGTCAAACGAAGATCCTAACGCCAAGGATGCGACATATGGTCTCACCGAATTCAACAAAGGATCCAGAGACAAGTCAAACGGAGTTCCATCATCCCGCACACTCATCAGATAACGTATCCAACCGGCATAGACCAGCGGAATCAACTTTAGATCTTCTGCCTGTAACGTTGCGGAATGCGCGTACGCCTTAACAGTTTCGCCGAATCGAATCGCCAACTTCTGCGATGTGTCCGTAGCAATACGTTGCGGCGTATCCGGAATAAACGGATTCGGAAGGCGACAATTGATTACCGTATCGATAAACTCCTTCGGATTCAATACACCCGGATCCACTACAACAGGCAGCCCTTCTACATATCCAATCTGCTCCACCATACGCTTGAGATCGCAATCCTTCATTTCATCTGAAATCTTTTGATAACCAAGTAGGCATCCAAAGATCGCAAGCGCGGTATGAAGCGGATTCAAACAGGTACACACCTTCATCTTCTCCACCTTGTCAACCGTTTCTCTCGTGGTGAAGATCAAGCCTCCCTTTTCAAGAGTGGAAGGTCTTCCGTTAGGAAAGCTGTCCTCAATAACGAGGTACTCTGTTTTTTCGGCATTGACAAAAGGTGCAACGTACGTGTTTTTAGAGGTAACAACCGTCTCCAACCCCTCTACACCATCCTCGCAAAGCATTTTCTCCACCGAAGCATCGGGTCTTGGGGTTATCTTATCGATCATAGACCAAGGAAAAGATACTCGCTTCTCATTGTTCACGTATGCCAAAAAGCCTTCGTCAACAATTTTATTATTGGTCCATTCACGAGCAAAAACATTGATGGCGGCATGAAGCTTGTCTCCATTGTGAGAGCAGTTATCCATACTGACCATTGCCACCGGATAAGCACCTGCCGTATATCTTTGGTAGAGCAGCGCGGCAATCTTTCCAATATAGCTCTGAGCCTTTTCCGGGGACTGAACAATATCCTTTTTTACTGCCTCGGTATATTCTCCGCCTGCATCGGTAACGGAGTATCCTTTTTCCGTAATGGTAAAGGACACCATCTGCAGGGAGGGATTGGCAAATATTTCGCAAAGTCGCTCCATATCTTGGCTTTCGGGATTAACGGTGAGTGACTCCACAACGCTTCCGACAAGTGTTTTTTCAACCGATCCGTCGGAATTGAGCGTTACTAGGATATGGTAACCATCGCGGGGAGCATTCATTTTTTCAATGATCTCATAATCATATCCTTCGGCAACAATAAGTCCCCTATCAAGCAATCCGTCGTTCAGGAGCGCCTGCACGACATTGGCCTGAAACGCTTTGAAAATATTGCCCGCACCAAAATGGATCCAAAAGGGTCTTTCTTTGGTATTC
>JAZLBM010000021.1:0-4965 GCA_045613705.1 Eubacteriales bacterium
CGCGTTGACGCCAAGGAGACCGAGGGCTGGTGGTACACGGGCGGCGGTATCTACCGCAACGTGTGGATGATCATTGACGAGCAGGTGCATATCGCCGAGAACGGCGTGCAGGTCATCAGCGACGTGGACTACGTAGGCAAGACCGCGGATCTTGCGGTGGTGGTCACCGCCGAGAACCACACCCCTCGCGACGTGAACGAGAGCGCCCGTATCCGCATCACCGCCCCCGACGGCACCGAGGTGAGCGAGAGCGTTCTGCCCCTTTCCATCCCTGCGATGGGAAGCGCCGAGGAGCGCATTTTCCTCTCTCTTTCGGATATTGCTCTTTGGGATTGCGATAACCCGAGCCTTTACCGCACGACCGTGACTCTTGACAGCGGCGCTACCGCTTCGGTCAACGTGGGTCTTCGCCATATCCGCTTTGACGCCGACCGCGGCTTCTTCCTCAACGGAAGGAATATGAAGCTGAAGGGCGTCTGCGTCCATCAGGGACACGGCGGCATCGGCGTGGCAGAGTTCGACGGTATGCACGAATACAAGATCAAAAAGCTGAAGGAGATGGGCGCCAACGCCTATCGAACCTCTCATAACCCCACCTCGCCCCAGCTCCTTGACGCCTGCGACCGCCTGGGTATGCTTGTGATGGACGAGACCCGACTTCTGTCCACGGGCGACGAGGACCGCGAGCGCTTCGTGCAGATGATCAAGCGCGACCGCAACCATCCTTCGGTGATTATGTGGTCCATCGGTAACGAGGAATATAATCAGTTCACCGAGCAGGCACGCAAGATCGCCCGTACTATGGTGGATCTGGCACACACGATGGATCCCACCCGTCTTGCCACCGAGGCAATGCTGTTCTGGGACAGAGAGCAAAAGCGCGTCCGCGAGGACGTGGAGATCTCCGCCCCCATCAGCGATAACGTGGATATCATCGGCATCAACTACGGTCTTGCCGTTTGGGATAAGCTTCACGCCATGTACGCCGACAAGCCCTTCGTTGCCACCGAGATCCGCTCCTCTGGCGGAACCCGTGACGTGGCGGCCGACGATCCCGAGGCTTGCCACCTGGCCTTTACCTCGGGTAAGATGATCTCTTCCATCCTTGACGGCTCTACCGCGTGGAAAACGGTCGCTACCCGTGACTATGCCGCAGGACTCTTTATTTGGACGGGCTTTGACTACTACGGCGAGCCCTCACCCTTCAAATTCCCCGCCGTTTCCACCCAGTTCGGTGTGATGGATCTGTGCGGCTTCCCCAAGTACGGCTACCATTACTATCAGCAGTATTGGGGCGAGAAGGACGTCTTTGCCCTGTGCCCCCATTGGAATCCCTGTCCCTTCGGCGAGAAGCGCGACGTGGTTCTCTTCGGCAACTGCGCCTCGGCCGAGCTGTTCGTCAACGGACAGTCGGTTGGCACCGATACCGCAAAGCCCTACGGCTATTTCCAGTGGAAGGACGTAGCCTACGAGGCAGGTGAGATCACCGCCGTGGGCTATGACGAGGAAGGCAACGAGCTCCGCCGCACCACCGTGAAGACCACGGGTGCCGCCGTTCGTCTGGAAGCGGTTCTCGACCACGTAAGCGTGGATGAAAACGGAATGAAATACGCCGTCGTGAACCTTGCGGCACTTGACGCCGAGGGACGCGTGGTACCCACCGCCGAGCACGGCGTGCGCTTGATGGCAGGGGAGGGAGCAGCCCTTCTTGGCTCTGCCAACGGCGATCCCGCTTGCACCGTGCGCGCCACCTCCAACGTCCGCACCCTCTTTGGCGGACGGGCGCAAGCCATCTTCCGCCGCGACGCGTCGGCTCCCACCGCAACCCTCACCTTCGCCGCCGCAGGTCTTGATACCGTTTCGGTTGCGTTCTGAAAACATAAAAATAAAGCACCGCAGACCTCGGTCTGCGGTGCTTTTGTATTTCAAATTTTGATTTGTCGGAGTGTTAGCACTCGCGTCGAAAGCCTTCCCTATGATAGGGAAGGTGTCGCGGAACGCGACGGATGAGTGTGCGCCGATTGCAGTTGTGATAAGGCTTCGCACCCACATCAGGCGCTTCGCGCCGGCTTCCCCATCTTGGGGAAGCCTTTGGTTCGGCGTGTTCATACTGCGCCGCTAAACATCAATTTATATTAGAAAACGCGCAGCGTTTTCTACCTTAATTTTCAATTTTCCACTTTCAATTTTCAACTTTGCATGCTGCACTCGCGCTTCGGCGTGCTAACTTCTCTTGCGCTTCAGGGTGCTTGCGAGGATCACCGCAAAGGCGGTGGCGGAAACGGCCACAAGGGCAATGAAGATATAAACCATAGGAGAATCCCCCACGTCGGTGGGGATGTTCACCGTGTAGTCGGGCGACAGACGAAGCACCACGGGCACACCCGATTCGTTCACCTTGGAGATGGCAACGCGGTGGTCGCCGCTCATCAGAAGGGTGTCCTCAATCTTGATCTTGCCCTCCTCGTCGGTGACGTAGGTGGCATACGCGTCGCCGCAGTACCAATGCACCTCGGCACCTGCGATGGGCTCAATAACGAAGCCGCCGTTCTCCTCGGGCACCTCGGCAAAGAAGCGAAGCTCGCCGCGACGGATGTTGCTCTCATCCACCTTGGGGATCAGGAGTCCCGCGCCAAACTCGTCGGCGTAGTATACCAAGATCTCGCTTCCCTTGGCGGCACGGGTGGTTGCCAGTCGGTCAAAGGAAAGATAGACGCCGTCCATACGAACGCCAAAGCCGTCCCAACCCTCGGGGGTGCGTGCGGACGTCTCGTCGTTTACGGCAGAGATGTAGCCTGCGGCAAGACCCTCGATGGTCACGCCGTTATCCGCTTCATTCACTTCCTTCAGAATGTCGAGCACCGAGTAGGTTTTCTGCACGTCCATCTCGATCTCGCCAAAGAAGATCGTGTTGGTGGCGCCCTCAATGCGAACGGTCACCGCGCGATCCGAGGCCATGGCGGGCACGGCAAGCGCCGCCACAAGGCAGGTTATCAGAATGAAAAAAAGCAAAGATCGTTTCATAGGTCTGTCCTTTCCTTCGGTTTTTCCTTATGTCTCAAGTATAGCATATTTTGCGTACGCCGTCAACGGCGCGTCAGAAATATTTTTTGTCCAGCTTGCGGAACTGGATGGCCTCGGCAATATGCACCTCGGTGATGATCTCGCTTGCGGCAAGGTCGGCCACGGTGCGCGCCACGCGAAGCAGACGGTCGTAGCCTCGGGCAGAGAGCCCAAGGGCATCAAAGGCCGCCGAAAGAAGCTTCTCCGCGCCCTCGTTCATCACGCAGAACTTGCGGATGGCCGCCGTGTCCAGCATAGCGTTGCAATGGAAACGGGTCTCGCCCGCCTTTGCCATGCGCTCACGGGCGAAGCGGCGCGCCGCCACCACGCGGGCACGGATATCGGCAGAGCTCTCGCCGGGCTTGGCGGCGGAAAGCTCCTCAAAGGTGAGAGAGGGAAGCTCGATCTGCAGATCAATGCGGTCAAGCAGAGGGCCGCTGATCTTGGACATATAGTTCTTCACGTCCATAGGCGAGCAGGTGCAGGGATGGGTGGGGTGCCCGTAATAGCCGCATCGGCAGGGATTCATCGCGCCCACCAGCATAAAGGTGCAGGGGAAGGTGACGCGCCCCGTGGCACGGGTGATGGTGACCTTCTTGTCCTCAAGGGGCTGGCGAAGGGAGTCGCTGACCTGCTTGGGGAACTCGGGCAGCTCGTCCAAAAACAGAACGCCGTTGTGCGCAAGAGAGATCTCTCCGGGCTTGGGATTTGTGCCGCCACCCACAAGACTGACGGGCGACATGGTATGGTGAGGCGAGCGGAAGGGACGCGTGGAAAGAAGAGAAACCTCCTCGCCCAGTACCCCCGCTACGGAATGGATCTTGGTGGATTCGATGGCCTCGTCAAAATCGAGGGGAGGCAGAATGGTGGGAAGGCGCTTGGCCAGCATCGACTTTCCCGTGCCGGGCGGGCCGATGAGAAGAACGTTGTGCCCACCGGCCGCCGCTACCTCCATAGCGCGCTTGGCAAAAAGCTGACCCTTGACGTCGGCAAAATCCACGTCGTAGGCAATCTCCCGATCGGCAAAGCCGCCGTTCTCGGGCAGGGTGGGGGACATGGGCTGAGAGCCGCCAAAGTGCGCTAAAAGCTCGGTCACCGACTTGACGCCGTAAACGCGAATGCCCTCTACCGCCGCCGCTTCCTGCACGTTGGCATAGGGCACGTAGACCTCGCGAAAGCCGTTGTCCTTGGCCGCCGCGCACATACAAAGCACACCGCGGACGGGACGAAGCTCGCCCGACAAGGAAAGCTCACCGATCATACAGGAACGGGACAGATCCACCTCCTGGCGGATATAGCCCGCGTTGCGCAGAATGCCCACGAGGATGGCAAGATCCAGCGCCGAGCCCTCCTTGCGGCGGTCGGCAGGCGCCAGATTAACGGTGTGCGCCATGGAAGGGAAGCGGATGCCGCTGTTCTCGCAAGCGGTGCGAACGCGCTCACGGGACTCCTTGACGGCGGCGTCGGGCAGACCCACCAGCTCAAAGGAAAACAGCTTTTTCTGCGAATCGCATTCCACGCTGACGATAAATCCGTCAATGCCCGAAAGCCCCGCGCTGTATATGGTCGATAACATAGTCGTACGTCCTTTCTAAAAGGGTTTTGTGTAATTCAAATTTTGATTTATCGGTATGTTTGGTTTGTGCACAAACCCGTAGGGCGGGGGCTTGCTCCCGCCGTAACAACCGATAAACCGCACGTTTTCGGCGGCACCAAGGCACCGCCCTACAAGATACGGTTCGCGCCATTTTGTTTGTGCGAACCCACCGATAAACATCAATTTATCATTTTCAACTTTCCATTTTCAATTTTCAACTGTTCCTTCTCTCCCAACCGCCGCGCAATATTCCTCGTAGCTGCAAAGCAGACGGAGGGCGGACAGAAGGGCGTTGGCGGTCATAC
>JAZLBM010000022.1:0-9590 GCA_045613705.1 Eubacteriales bacterium
GGGCTTGTCCATAGCAAAACACAATTTTTACCTCGATGCTTGACATTTGCCGCGAAATGTGTTAAAATGTACGGGTCGTACGGGGATCCGTACTCATATTATGGAGGGTTAGCGAAGCGGTCATAACGCGGCGGTCTTGAAAACCGTTTGCCCTTTGGGCACGTGGGTTCGAATCCCACACCCTCCGCCATAGAAAAGCCTCAAGGGATATCCCTTGGGGCTTTTTTTATCTATCAAGCTCTGTGTAATCGTAAGAATTTCGGGAGAGGACTACGTTTTCCTCGAGGCCTTCCGTAACGCTTCCGTCCGCCCAGCGGATCTTATAGGCGGCGTTGTCAAGGTCAATGCGAACCGTGACGCCGTTCGCAAACTCGCTTTCCTGCACGGCGTAGCCTTCGCCGATGAAGCTATGGCGCACCATAGGCACGAGTGCTACCTCGCGGTTGAGGCGGCAAACAAGATTCACCTTGGCGATCTCCTCCTCGTCGGCATTGATCTTCAGATAGGGAATATTGCCGTGAAGCAGGGCGCGAAGGAAGCCGTTGTTCTTGAAGGGGGCGGTCTCGTTGGTCTCCAACGAGCAGGGGACGAACAGATTGTCGTGATAGACCAGCTCAAACAGCGGAACGGGGATGCCGCGCGCTTTGCCGCGGGTATAGTCGAAGGCGTGGTGCACCAGGTCAAGGGACGCCACGGTGAAGTCTACGGGCTCCTCGGAGGAGATGATCATACCTTGAGAGCGGATATATTCCAGACCCTTGCATCTCTCTTCCTGGCATTCCTTTCGTGTCATACGGTGCATGGGATTGTCGCACTCGTCAAGCTTGGCGATGGAAAAGACGTCGATATACACGCCGTCGGGCATAGCACCGTGCTTTTTCAGCTCCGTATAATTGCGGCGGATATACGGCAATGCCAGCTTTGCGCAAAGCTTTCTTTGCATGCCGCCTGCCCAGCAATCCTGCCAAACGAAGCTTCCGTCGTGATGAACCTGCGCCTGGTTTTCGTTGTAGGTGTCGGCGTCAGTATAGTAGTCACGGTAATTGTCGTGCACCGCGGGGATGAAATCAATGGCGCGCAGACGCTCTACCATGTCGCGCATTCCCTCGTAGCCGCCGGCCTCGGGGCTGGGGGGGAGAATATCGGGGTGCTGATTATCGTAGCCCATTTTTCCCCAACCGTCCACGTGGACGTAAGCCGCCTCGACGCCCTTTTGGTGCAGAGCCTCAAGCTTTGCGGTAAGGGCAGAGAAGGTCGTTACACGATCGTTTTGCAGGGGATTGTCCTCGCTGTATCCGCGCGTTCCGGGCTTGCGGTGGACGCGGATGGCGTGATAGTGGACGACGGGGCGACCGATCATCTTGCCGACGAGGGGGTTTTTGTAGATCTTTTCCTGAAGGGAGACCAGCTTGCCGATCTCGCAAAGATAATCGCGGTAAGCAAGGCAGATGGTATTATAGTCGCACGCGCCCGTGAAGAAATCAAAGAACATTTCGCGGCGGGAGTTGATCTTGCCAAGGGAGGGGATCCAATGGATACCGATACGCATGGGCTTGCCGTCCTCTTTATCGTACGCGTAGTCCGCGTCCCAGGGGGTAGTGACGCCCGCAAGATAGCCGCCCTCGCCCGTCACCTGTCCCCAAAACGCCAGGTAACAGCCTCTTGTGAGCAGTCGCTTTTGCTCCTCGGTGTGGATCTCACCGTCGTATTCATCGGGATACAGACGACCGTTGGAGAGGTTGACCACGCTATAGCCCTTTTGCTTATCAAAGCTATGGATGGGCGCGGGCCAGCAGACCTCGGCAACCGTTTCGTAGTCCTCCTCAAGGGGGATCAGCTCGGTGTGCAGTCGGCCGTTGGTCTCCTCCAGCCATACGTAGAGCGCTACGGTGAGATTGAGGTTCGGGAAATCCGAGAGGGTAGTCAGAACGCCGTCGCCTACGCCCGAGGGGTAGGGAACGGTAGTTTGCTTGGCCGCCGCGGAAAGGGGCAGCGTGGTTTCGTCCTTCAGAAGCAGATAGGGTACAAAATCCTCGGCGGTGTGAAAGAGCACGCCGTCTTTTTTTGCTGAGAAGCCAAAGGTCTCGGTATTATAGGAGATCTCTACGCGTTTTCCAAAAGTCAAAATTTCCATC
Source organism: Eubacteriales bacterium (assembly GCA_045613705.1). GTDB lineage: Bacteria > Bacillota > Clostridia > Oscillospirales > CAG-272 > RGIG8775. The sequence continues at coordinate 2,136 of JAZLBM010000022.1, forward strand.
TTGTCATCCTTTCTTCACCTTGGAGCGTTTCTTTTTTTATTATATCACAAAATCTTACAAAAGCCAAGAGGATTTTGAAGTTGTTCGAAAAGGGAAACGGAAAAATTGCTACGAGTTCGGGATGTTTTCGTTTGTTCCACACTTTGAAAATCGGCGCTTTGTGGGTGGCAAAAATTAAATCTTATAATCAGTACTTGACTTGAATGTTGATTTATAGTAAAATAAAATATATAATGCAAAAGATGGAGGCTTAAAAATGGCTTGTAATTTGTGTGGCGCAGAAAGCGGCAAGTACTTTCTTTGTTTTAAGTGTAATAAATTGAAGGACGAGGGAAAAGCCTTAAAATGCCCTGACTGTGGTCGATGGCACTATGCGGACAAGTCTTGTGTATGTAAAGCGGCTACGATAAAAGAGCCCTCTGCCCCTCAAGTAACAGCGGCGCAAGCCGTTGGAAACGAAGCGTGCATTGTGTGTGGCGAAAAAGCCCCCAATGGTCATTTGTGCCGCGACTGCTACTATGAAATGCGCGATTTCAAAGACAGTTTTGATAAGAACCAAAAGGCGTTTGATATGAAGGATTATTATTTTAATCTCCGATCAAACATCTACAGAATGAAGACATTCGATTATATAAAAAGCAACTGCAATAAGCTGATGGCAATTGCGAATTTCGTATCTGGAATGTATAAAGATACCTCCCTGACAGACAGAGTAGTTAACGATATAAAGGAAATTATTGAGAGCAAAAAGCCCAAGGAAGAAGTGAAGGTTACCGAGGAGGTTAAGCAGAAAGATAGCCACAAGGAAGAGCTTCGCAGAACATGTGATGGGCATTATGTAAAGAGCGATCCCGAAATTGTTATCGATGATATTCTTTATGAGAATCGGATTGTTCATTGTTACGAAAAGAAGGTGCCAATTGATTCCGATGAGCAGACGATAAAGTGTGATTGGTTTATTCCCGTTACGGATAGCCGCCATGGGATTTATGTAGAATATTGGGGAATGAATACCAAAGAATATCTGCAGAGAAAAGAGCAGAAAAGACAAGCGTATCGGGCTCACAATATTCCCTTGATTGAAATTGAAAAAGATGACCCCAAAGATCGCCAGGGATTGACCGATAGAATTATATCTGAAATCAATAAGCTCGCGAGACAACATTTTAATATAACAGATTATATGAGATAAATAACTGTGTAAGATGCGACAAGTTCCTGTTTTGCACAAAGAAGCACAGCCCGTGTGGGCTGTGCTTCTTTGTGTTTATTCTTCGTCCAGATTCTTCTGGCTTTCGGCCTGGATCGCGGGATCGTAGGAGATGACGGGGGCAACGTCCTTCTTATTCACCTTACGGTCGATGTAGTTCTTGGTGATCTTGACAACCAGCGGGATCATAAACAGAACACCGATCAGGTTGGGGATCATCATAAGACCGTTGAAGGTATCGGAGATGTCCCAAGCAAGGGAAGAGGTAAGCACCGCACCGAAGATAACGGTGATTACGTGGATAATGCGGAAGACGTAGGTGGTCTTGGCACCGAAGAGGTACTCCCAGGCCTTGGAGCCGTAGTGAGACCAGCCAAGCACGGTGGTGAAGGCGAAGAGGAACATAGCGATGGCTACGAACTTGCTACCGAAATCAATTCCGAAGTTAAATACCTCGTTGAATGCACCGCCCACAAGGGTCGCGTCGGAGAATCCTTGCGCGATCTCACCGGTCTTGGCATTGAATACGCCACCGTTGAGTCCACCGGAGGTGAGAACTACGAGCGCGGTCATGGTACAAACGATCATAGTGTCTGCAAATACCTCAAATACACCCCACATACCCTGCTTAACGGGCTCCTTGACGCTGGAGTTGGAGTGAACCATAACGGAAGAACCGAGACCTGCCTCGTTGGAGAACACGCCGCGCTTGAAGCCGTTGGTCATGGCTACGATGACACCGCCGATACCGCCGCCCACGAATGCCTCGGGCGCGAAGGCGTTAGCGAAGATAGCCTTGAATGCGGGAAGGATAGCCTTGTAGTTGATAGCGATGATCACAAGGCTTCCTGCAACGAAGAGAACGACCATAAAGGGAACGATCTTCTCGGCAACGTTGGCAATTCTCTTGACACCGCCAAGGGTGATAACGGCAGTCAGCGCCATGATCACAACGCCGATGATGATGTTGTAAAGGGAAACACCGCCGAAAACGCTGATGGAGGAGAGAGCCTCTACGTCAAAGGCCGAGGCAACGTTTGCCACGATCTTGTTGACCTGACCCATGCTTCCGATACCGAAGGAAGCCAGCATAGTGAAGATACAGAAGAGAACGGCAAGAATACGGCCGGGCTTCTTGAGGGTCGCTTCGCCGTGGCTGTCCTTGTAGGAGTAGCTTCCCACACCGTCCTGCAGGTAGTACATCGCACCGCCGGACCATTCGCCTTCGCTGTTCTTACGTCTGAAATAGATACCCAGAACGTTTTCCGCGTAGTTGGTCATCATACCGAAGAATGCGGCAACCCACATCCAGAACACGGCACCCGCACCACCGACACAGATGGCGGCGGCAACACCGGCGATATTACCGGTACCGACCGTTGCGGCAAGCGCGGTACAAAGCGCCTGGAAGGGAGAGATAACGCCCTTTTCCTTGCGGTGCTTCATAACGTCCTTGGTGAACATACTGCCTATGGTGTTCTTCCACCACAGACCGAAGCGAGAGACCTGAAATACGCCTGTACTGAGGGTTACGATAATGCCGGTTCCAATCAGAAGAACCAGACCGAAAATTCCCCAAACGACTCCGTTGACGCTGTTGTTTATCGCAGCGACTTTTTCGAAAAATGCTTCCATTTTTCCCTCCTGAAAATAAAAAATTTGACGGGCGCAAAACACGTCCCGTCAAAAAAAACAATAACACTTTCAGAAGTTGATGGTCTTTGTCCTTTTGCCTGAGAGTTTGGCGTGTTTCACGCTTGCACCTTCGGCCCCCAATTGAATGGGTGTCTCCAAAGCTCTGTCAGTATTCAGTCCCCATCCTTTCGGACACCTGAGAGCGTTACTCCTTCGGCTGCATTTCTGCAATTTCCTGAATACGTCACACAGAATATTTAATTGATGCCCTATTATACTACATATTTTTTCATTTTGCAATAGGTTTTTGCAAAAAAATTAATAATTATTCAAATTTTACCGTTTCGGCGGGAAAGAAGATACAATGAACCCCTCTTTCGTCCGGCGAAGCCCTCAAAGGAAAAGACAAAGGAGAGATCGTTGTTGGTGCTTGTCATGTTGAAGTCGAGCTTCAGCATATCGCCGTACGTTTTGGATTGCGGGGTGCATTAATTTTTATCGTTCACGTGCTTTCTGAAGATACCGGTGGGGCGCAGTGCAAGCACTACGAAAAGAATCGCAGAGACGGAAATGATGGCGAAGATCATACAAACGACGCGCCATCCGAAGACCTCGCCCACAGGGCCGAGGATCCAGTACTGAAGGGCAAAGGCGGCGCTGGAGGCCGCGTTCATAATGCCCGAGGCCGTTCCGTTCTTGCCGAATTTCACGAATTTCATATTGAAAAACTGATTCAGAAGATGGGTGGCGGTCAGAAGCAGGGTAACGGCCGTCAGCGAGAAGACCATGACCCAGACGGGAATGCGCTCGTCGCCGATCCGGCAAAGGATCAGGCTAAAGGGCAGGGCGATAAGAAGCATTATGAGGAAGCCCACGATCTCGTTTTTGATGATGCGGGGAAAGAGAACCTTTTTCACAAGCACCGTGCCTGCGATACCACCCACAAGGACGATGGCGTTCAGAAGACTTCCGATCTCGCCGCTGATGTTGGGGTACATATCCACAAGCATAGTGGCGGCAAAGGACTTGGTGCTGTTTTCCACGATGGTGCGGAGGAAGACTGCCGCAACGAAGAGGAAAAATCCGCTGACAAGGAACAGGCGGAAGGTGGAAAGCCCGTCCTCGGGCAGGCGCTCTCGCTCGGAGGCGCGCTCGGAATCGGGTCTGTCCTTTTTGAGAAGGGGATCCAGACGGTTGCAGAAAAACTGCAGCACAATGGCAAGGACGGTGAGGATCGCGGCGGAGATGGCGAAGTTATAGCGCCAGTTCTCGCCTACAAGTGCCGCCACAAGGGAGGCAATGACAGAGCCAAACGCGCCCGAAAAGGATATGAAGAAGATCATATTCGGTCGGTCGCTTCTCACAAGCTGGGAGGAAAGGATCTTGAATACCGAGGGCCAGAGGGCGAACTGCACCACGGCATTGAGCGTCCAGGTGATAAGCATTACCCAATAGCTCTGATTGAAAAAAATAATGGCGTTGGCCGCGGCACTGCCGATGAGTCCTACCGTGATCATCCGCTCTGGGCTATATTTATCCGCCACGATACCGCCAACCACCTGCAAGGGGGCGTATACGGTATAGAACATCGCGAGGATAAAGGATACCTCGGTGAGGGTGAGAACGCCCTCCTGCTTGATAAAGACGAGGGCGGCGGAGAAGCAGGACTTTGTGGTATAGACCAAGGAATACATGATCCATATAAAGGCGAAGAAGATGCGGCTTTCTTTTCTGTTTTCCAAGTGGACGTTGATGTCCGACATTAATTTCATCGGGGGTATAGGCTCCTTAGCTGTTAGTGAACGTTTGTTGATTTTCGGGCGAGGCTTCCCATAATAATTTCATTATAACATATCCATATAGGGTTGAAAATAGTTTTTTCAAAAAATATATAAAATTCGTCATCCTTCGCAAAAAAAAGAAATACGTCCGCCAAAGAAGTGGTGAAAATAAAAGGTTTTGGTTGCAATTTCGCGGAACTTATGGTATCATAAATATGATAGTACTCTTTTGATAGGAGGGATTGGTTTGACACTTGTGATCTGTTTGGACGATCGCGGCGGCATGAGCTTCGGCGGAAGACGACAGAGTCAGGATCGTGTGCTTCGGGCACGGGTGATGACGCTTGCGCGCGGTCGGCGGCTGTATATGAGTGAATATTCTGCGAAGCAATTTGCTGATTGTGAGGGCTTTATTGCGGATAACGACTACAGATGCCGCGCCGTGGCAGGGGATGTCTGCTTTCTTGAGGACGGTGAGATCTCGCTTGCGGGCGTAAGCCGCCTTGTGATCTACCGATGGAATCGGCACTATCCCTCGGACAGAAAATTCCCGTACGAGCCCGAGGCGTGTGGCTTCAGACGGGTGAGCACCACCGATTTTGCGGGGAGCTCTCACGAGAAAATTACGGAAGACGTATACGAAAGGATCTAAGAGTGGGAAAAATGAAAAAGCTTTTGAAATTGTTTGCGACGGCGTTGGTGATTTTTGCGGTGGTCTTCTTTTTGCGGGAATTCTTCCCGATGGAAAGCCCCGAGATCCCTTCCGCCACTCTTGACGGCATTCCCGCCTTTTCGGGTGATCCCTACGTCAACATAAACGAGGGGCAACCGGGCTTTACCGTCGACGAGATCACGACGACCTCCTATGAGCATTACAGTGAGCTTGACCGTCTTGGTCGATGCGGTGTTGTGACGGCGTGCTGCGGTCGCGACCTGATGCCCACCACCGATCGCGGAAGCATCGGAAGTGTGTATCCCTCGGGCTGGCGACAGGCCAAATACGACTTTGTAGACGGCACCTACCTTTATAACCGTTGCCACCTCATCGGCTGGCAGCTGACGGGCGAGGATGCCAACGAGCGCAATCTCATCACGGGCACGCGCTACATCAACATTGAGGGAATGCTTCCCTTTGAGAATATGGTGGCCGACTACATCAAGGAAACGGGCAACCACGTTATGTATCGCGTCACGCCCATCTACGAGGGTAACAACCTTGTGGCAAGCGGCGTGCAGATGGAGGCCTATTCCGTAGAGGACAACGGCGAGGGCATCTGCTTTAACGTCTATTGCTACAACGTCCAGCCGGGCGTGGAGATCGATTACGCCACGGGCACAAGCTGGCTTTCCGGTGAGACACCGCCTGCCATCGAGACCGAGCTTGAAACCGAGAAGGCGCAGCTTGAGGCCGAGGGCACCTACGTGCTCAACGTGAGCTCCAAGCGCATCCATATGCCTTATTGCTCCTCGGTTGAGGATATGAAGCCCGAAAACCGCAAGGACTACACAGGCGAGACCGCCCCTCTTCTTGAGCAGGGGTATACTACCTGCGGAACTTGCTTTGGAAAATAAGATTTTGGAGGTTCGTTATGAATTTGTCGGCATTTCCGAAGAGACCCGTCATTCGCAAGTTGGGCACGATCGAGTGCAACAATATCGTAGAGACCACGCCTCTTGTGTATCGGGGCGAGCTCTACCGCTTTGAGGTGGTGCGAAGAAAAAGCTTTGCCGCTGCAAATGCTTGTGCCGATTGGCGCAGCCTGGAGGATCTTCCGTGTCTGCGCTTCGTTCACGTGCGAACGAATACGGCGACGCCCTGCTTTGCCGAGGGACATACCTTTGGCTTTGCTTACGCCGAGGACGACGTGATGTACGTGGTAACGGGATCGCGGGCAACGTGGGGAAGCGACGGGCTTGTGCTCTTCCGCTCCACTGATCTTGTGAATTGGGAGCAATATGCTACCGTGGATCTTCCCGGATGGAAGATCTACAATATGAACATTGCTAAAATGGGCGATGTTTACACGATGCTGATTGAGATCAGCGCCCCCGTCGAGGAGTGCGGAAAGCCCTTCACCTTCCGCTTTTTGAAATCTACTGACCTTATCAATTGGACGTTGACGCCAAGCGATTGCGTGTTCCAAAAGGATCGCTATTGCGGAAGTCCATCCATCTATGCATTTGAGGGGGATCCCTACTATTACGTAGGATATCTTGAGGCATATCCCAACCGTTGCTACGCCAACTGCATCGCGCGCTCCAAGGATTTGAAGAATTGGGAATACAGTCCCATTAACCCGGTGCTGATGTACGACGAGGCAGAGGATAAGAAAATCGGCTGCCCCTTCCTAACGCCCGAAGACCGTGCGCGGGTGGAGGCGGCGCTGGACGTTAACAACAGCGATATGGAGCTTTGCGAGTATCTCGGTCGAACTATCATTTACTATAGCTGGGGCGATCAGCGCGGAACCGAATTTTTGGCAGAAGCCTGCTACGAAGGCGGAATGCACGAATTCATGAAGGCGTTTTTTGAGGCTTGATAAGCAAAAAAACGGAGGACGATTGCCTTTCTTTGATAAATTGATGTTTATCGGTCTGATATCTTTGTCGTAGGGGCGATGCGACGTTGCTTCGCAAGTCGGGAATCGCCGGCGACGTAAGGTGTGCACCCGTGAAATGGCGAAAATCCCACATTTTCGGGCGATTCGTGAATCGCCCCTACGGGTTTGAGGGTTATCTTTTCGTCACATCAACCCACCGACAAATCAAAATTTGAAAAATCAATCCCCACAAGGAGAAAACGATATGCTGAAGATTGAAAACAATTCC
>JAZLBM010000023.1:0-6808 GCA_045613705.1 Eubacteriales bacterium
ATTTGAAAACTGCCGTTGAAATTGATGAAGACCGTCCTGTATTGGTTGATAAATACATTGTAGGTAAGGAAGTAGAAGTAGATGCAGTTTGCGACGGTACAGACATTTTCGTACCGGGTATTATGGAACACGTTGAAAGAACAGGCGTTCATTCAGGTGACTCCATCAGCGTTTACCCTACATTCTCCATAAGCCAGAAGGTGAAGGAAACTATCCTTGACTATACAAAGAAGCTTGGGCTTGGTATCGGCATTATCGGTCTTTACAACATTCAGTTTATCGTAGATAAAAACGATAACGTATTCATAATTGAGGTTAACCCCCGTTCCTCGCGTACGGTTCCGTTCCTTTCCAAGGCAACGGGCTACAGCCTTGCGGACATCGCTACCGAGGTCATTCTCGGCCGATCCCTCAAGGAGCAGGGCATCTTCGACATCTATCCCGAGGAGAAAAAGAGATGGTACGTCAAGGTTCCCGTATTCTCCTTCAACAAGCTTCGCGGACTTGACGCGTACCTGTCTCCCGAGATGAAGTCCACCGGTGAGGCCATCGGTTACGACGATAAGTACTACCGTGCGCTCTTCAAGGCACTTCAGGCATCGGGTATGCACCTGCAGAACTACGGCACGGTGTTTGCCACCATTGCCGACTGCGACAAGGAGGAGGCTCTGCCTCTCATCCGCCGCTTCTACAACCTCGGCTTCAACATTGAGGCTACCGAGGGAACGGCGAAGTTCCTCAAGGAGAACGGCATCCGTACCCACGTGCTCAAGAAGCTGTCCGACGGCTCCGAGGAGATCGCAGATTCTCTTCGCCAGGGTCATATCGCCTACGTCATCAACACCAGCGACCCCTCGTCCTCCGGTGTGATGCGCGACGGCTTTGAGATCCGTAAGTACGCCACCGAGAATAACGTGACCATGTTCACCTCCCTTGATACCGTCCGCGTTCTTCTGGACGTTCTTGAGGAGACCACCCTTACCATCTCCACCATCGACGCATAAGAGGTAGAAATGAAGCAAGGATTCTTTGAAATTGTTGAAAATAAGGCTCTCACGGCAAGCGTATATCAGATGCGCTTGTCGGGAGATACCTCGGCCATCACCGCCTCCGGACAGTTTGTGAATATCAAGCTTGAAGGTAAGTTCCTTCGCCGCCCCATTTCGGTGTGCGACTGCGAGAACGGCGTGCTGACCCTCGTCTACAAGGTGGTAGGCAAGGGAACCGAGGATATGAGCCGTATGAAGGCGGGCGACCGTCTGGATATTCTGACGGGACTTGGCAACGGCTACGACCTTTCGCCCGCAGGGGACAGACCTCTGCTTCTGGGCGGCGGCGTTGGCGTGCCTCCCATGTATATGCTTGCCAAGCAGCTTCGCGCCGAGGGCAAGCAGGTCTCGGTCATTCTCGGCTTCAACACGAAGGATGAGATCTTCTACGAGGATGAATTCCGTGCCCTTGGTTGCGACGTGACGGTGGCTACCGCTGACGGCTCCTACGGCGTCCGCGGCTTCGTTACGAGCGCCATGGAGGGTATGGACTATACCTACTTCTACACCTGCGGTCCCGAGCCTATGCTGAAGGCTGTTTACAGTGCTTCGGCTACCGAGGGACAGTTCAGCTTTGAGGAGCGTATGGGCTGTGGCTTCGGCGCTTGCATGGGTTGCTCCTGCAAGACGGTCACGGGCTATAAGCGTATCTGTCGCGAAGGCCCCGTGCTCCGAAAGGAGGAGATCTTATGGCAGAAATGAAAGTAAATCTGTGCGGCATCGAGCTTGACAATCCCATCATTCCCGCATCGGGAACCTTTGGCTTTGGCTACGAGTTTGCCGAGCTGTACGATATCAACCTTCTTGGTACCTTCTCCTTCAAGGGAACCACCAAGGATCCGAGATTCGGAAACCCCACGCCCCGTATTGCGGAGACCCCCTGTGGTATGATCAACGCCGTGGGACTTCAGAATCCCGGTGTGGAAAAGGTCATCTCTGAGGAGCTTCCGAGGCTTGCTAAGTGCTTCCATAAGCCGGTTATGGCAAACGTATCGGGCTTTTCCGTTGAAGAATACGTTTATACCTGCGAAAAGATAGACAAATGCGATCAGGTCGGTTGGATCGAGGTCAATATCAGCTGTCCCAACGTTCACGGCGGCGGTATGGCCTTCGGTACTACGCCGGAGGGCGCGGCAGAGGTGACCAAGGCCGTTAAGGCAGTTACCACCAAGCCTATCATCATCAAGCTTTCTCCCAACGTCACCGACATCGTCTCTATTGCCAAGGCCTGCGAGGCGGCGGGCGCTGACGGAATCAGCCTGATCAACACCCTTCTTGGTATGCGCATCGACCTTCGCACCAAGAAGCCTGTCATTGCCAACACCATGGGCGGCTTCTCGGGACCCGCGATCTTCCCCGTAGCCCTCAGAATGGTATATCAGGTGGCACACGCCGTGAGCATTCCCGTTGTGGGAATGGGTGGCGTATCCACCGCCGAGGACGTGATCGAAATGATGCTGGCAGGCGCTACCGCCGTTGAGGTGGGAGCCGCCAACCTTGTAGACCCCCTCGTTTGCAAGACCATCATCGAGGATCTGCCTCGCGTTATGAAAAAATACGGTATTTCGAAGCTGACGGATCTCAAGATCTGACAGCGCAAATCGAGAAAGGATTCCTTATGATATATCGTGCCTGGCCTCTTGACGGGGCGTGGAAAATGGAATATGCCGAGGAATCCTATACGTCTCGGGAGCTGCCCGAGTTTGAGGGCGTTCTTGTGGAAAACGCCGTTCCCGCTTACTGGGAGGATATGACGGATGCCCTCCGGGCGTCGGGTCTTGTCCGCGATTTCCGCATCAATCCCGAATACGGCGGTCAGCGATATCCGATGGCGTCCTCCTGTCCCGATATGGCACTTCCCAATATCACGGGCAACTTCTTTTACCGACGTTCCTTTACCTTTGATGGCGCGGAAGGCGACGCAAGCCTGTATTTCGGCGGTGTGATGAATGCCGTGTCGGTCTGGCTTAACGGTCTTTTCTTAGGGCGTCACGAGGGCTACAGCGCCCCTTTTGAGATGAAGATCCCCGAGGGACTTCTTCAAAAAGGGGAAAACGAGATAGTGCTTTCGGTATCCAACGAGCGCCTTTTTGGCTTTGACGGGCAACCCGTTTCGGGTATTACGTCGCGCGCCGCCTGCGAATATAGCGGCGGTATCACCGACAGTATTACGCTTCGGGTCTATAAAAGCGCTCTTCGCGGTGCTTCGGTGCGTATCGCCGAGGATCTTTCGCGTGCAGACGTTACGGTGTCTGCCACGGGTGCGACCCCACTCTCCTGGTCGATTCTCGACGGGGAGAGGATAATGGCGGAGGGAGCTTCATCGGGCGATTTCAGCTTTCGTACCGACGGGCTTTCCTTATGGAGCCCCGAAGATCCCAAGCTCTACACGCTTCGGATCCGGTGTGGCGACGCAGTGCTTGCCAAGTCCTTTGGCGTGCGACGCCTTACGGTGGACGGAACGCAGTTGCTTCTCAATGGCGAGCCCTACTACCTGCGTGGCGTTTGCGAGCATTGCTACTATCCCTTGACGGTGCAGCCCCCTCACGACATCGCATTTTACCGCGGCGTTATCGAAAAGCTCAAGGCTCTCGGCTTCAACTATATCCGCTTTCACACCCACGTTCCCCCTCGGGAATATATGGAGGCGGCGGATACGCTCGGTATGCTGATGCACGTGGAATGCCCCAACAACACGACTCTTGAGGAATGGTGCGACATTGTGGATCATTGCCGCGACTACACCTCCGTGGTGATCTTTTGCTGCGGCAACGAGCTTCAGCTGTACGATGATTTCTTAGAGCATTTGCGTGCGTGTGCCAATGTTGTGCACGAGAACACCGATTCGTTGTTTTCGCCCATGAGTGCTCTGCGCGGTCTTGAATATGCCTTTGCCAACGAGCCCGAAAGAATGGGTGAGGTGGTGAAGGAGCCGATGCCCCATAATCCAAGACGCTTTGCCATAGCAGAGACGTTTTGCGATCTTTACAACAGTTATACCTCAGGCAACCACAGCTATCGCTCCACCGAATGTGACGTGGAGAGGGTAGACGCGTGGCGTGCCGTTTACCGTAAGCCGAGACTCAGCCACGAGATCTGCATCGACGGAACGTATACCGATCTGTCGCTTAAGGATCGCTACTGTGGCACGCGGATCGGCGAGACCGAGATGTTTTCCTCCCTTGAGGAGCATCTGCGGGATAAAGGACTCTTAGAACGTGCCCCCCTGTATTTTAAGAACTCCTGCGAATGGCAAAGAAGAGTGCGAAAGTACGGCTTCGAGGCGGTCAGACGGAGTGAAAGCATTTCGGGCTACGATTTTCTCGGTCCTATCGATACCCACTGGCACACCTTTGGCTACGATGTGGGTATGATGAATGAATTTTACGAAATGAAGCCCTCGGAGAGCGTGAGAAACGTGTTGCGGTACAATAGCCCCACCGTTCTTCTCCACGATCTTGGCAGACGGGCAAACCTCGCGTCGGGCGAGCGCCTTTCGTGCAAGATCCTCGCATCCTGCTACGGTGTGAAGACTCTTGAGAACGCGGTGCTTACCGTTACGTTGAGTGCAGGGGACACGACCGTGTTCTCGGCACAGAAGGACGTGAGCGGTGTCAGCGGCGGCGGTCTGCGCGAGCTATATCAGCTTTCGACGGTGCTTCCCGAGGTGGAAAAGCCTGCGGAAATGAAGCTTTCGGTCACCCTTTCGGCGGATTCGCTTTTTGCCGAGAACGAATGGGAGCTGTATCTCTATCCGAACACCGAAATGCCCCGCGGCGATCACGGAGAGCTGATCGTATCGGAGGGTATGAGTGAGGAGGAGCTTCTTTCACATCTTGCATCGGGTAAGACCGTGGTGCTCTTTGGTGCCGCGCCCTTCCAAAGTAATGCCACCTCCTTCAAGATCGCCCTTGCGGGAAGAACGGCGGGCAATCTTGCCACCGTGATCTCCGAGCATCCCATCCTTTCGGATCTGCCTCACGGCGGCTTCTGCGGCTGGCAGTTCGAAAGCCTTCTTGAGGGTGGAAAAGCGGTGATCCTTGAGAGTGACCGCGTTCCCTTTGATCCCATCATCGAAGTGGTCTCCTCTCACAAGAACGTGATCCGACAGGCGGCGCTCTTCGAGCTTCAAGCCCTTTCGGGCAAGCTTCTTGTGTGCGGCTTCTGCTTCCGCGACGGGGACGCCGCCGCACGGTGGCTCAAAACACAGATTCTGGAGTATGCGCAAAGCCACCGATTCGTGCCGAAAACGAGCATCGACCGCGAGGATCTTCTGTCCCTTTTGCACGGACAGGTGACGCGCGCGGAGGAAAATAAAAACTTTGCCTTCAATCCCAACGATAAAACGGCAATACGAAAAAAATAATTTGAAAGGACATAGAAAAATGGGAAAAGACGTAATTATCGCCTGTGACTTTGACAGCGCGGAAAAGACATTTGCATTCCTTGACAAGTTCACGGGTCGCAAGCCCTTTGTCAAGATCGGTATGGAGCTCTACTACGCAGAGGGTCCCTCCATCGTCCGTGAGATCAAGAAGAGAGGTCACAAGATCTTCCTTGACCTGAAGCTTCACGATATTCCCACCACCGTAAAGAAGGCTATGGCAGTGCTTTCCCGTCTTGACGTGGACATGACCAACCTTCACGCGGCCGGCACCAAGAGAATGATGGAGGCGGCGATCGAGGGTCTCACCAGACCCGACGGCACCCGTCCTATGCTCATTGCCGTTACCCAGCTTACCTCCACCGACCAGGAGGCTATGGAGAACGACCTTCTTATCAAGGAGCCCATTGACAAGGTGGTTATGCATTATGCGCACAACGCTATGGAGGCAGGACTTGACGGCGTGGTTTGCTCGCCTCTTGAGGCCGGAAAGGTACACGACACCTGCGGCGCAGGCTTTGTGACCGTAACCCCCGGCGTTCGCTTTGCTGACGGTGACGTTGGCGACCAGAAGCGCGTTATGACCCCCGCTGAGGCCAAGAAGATCGGCTCCGACTACATCGTAGTGGGAAGACCCATCACCGCAGCAGAAGATCCCGTAGCCGCTTACGAGCGCTGCGTGGCAGAATTCGTAGGTTAAGTGCAGAATGCAGAGTGCAGAATGCAGAGTTAAGAGCGGCACGGAATGAAGAAATCAATTATTGAAGTCAAGAGCTTTGATTTTGCAATAAGAATTGTAAAACTGTACCAATATCTTACCTTAGATAAAAAAGAGTACGTTTTATCTAAGCAACTGCTCGGATGCGGAACAAGCATTGGCGCAAACGTTAGCGAGGCTCAAAGAGGACAGTCTAAGCCGGATTTTTATGCCAAGATGGCTATTTCTTTGAAGGAAGCCAGTGAAACACAATATTGGATCCGCCTTTTGCACGCGACAGATTACTTAACTGAAGCGGAATGTGCGAGTTTATCTTCCGACATTGATGAAATTATTTCTATTTTAGTTGCTATATGCAACTCAAAGGACAAGTGAATAAAACAAAAGTGTAATTACAGGTATTTATAATGAAATGTTTTTCTCCAAAGGAGAAAAACTACCTTAACTCTGCACTCTGCATTTTGCACTCTGCACTGTTAAGATAAATAAAAGAGTAAGGAGAAAAATAATTATGGAAGGATATAAGAGAGAATTTATACAGTTCCTTGAGGGCGCAGGCGTTCTCAAGTTCGGAGATTTCACCGCAAAGAGCGGACGTAAGATCCCCTATTTCATCAACGCCGGTATGATCAAGACGGGCGACGATATCGCAAAGCT
>JAZLBM010000024.1:0-14447 GCA_045613705.1 Eubacteriales bacterium
TTCTCAAATCCGCTGATCGGAATCGCATTTTGTACACGGGGGTCATGTGCATCGAAGGTGATGAAGTTAACAACACCCATAGCCGCAAGCTCCTGCAGCATAAGCGCACAGTCAAGAGACTCACGGGAAGAGCGCTTGTGCTGTCTTCCCTCGTAAAGCATAGGCATAATAACCGAAATACGGCGCGCCTTACCTGCGATTGCAGCGATTACACGCTTCAGGTCAGCGTAGTGATCGTCGGGACTCATGGGAACCGTCTGACCGTACATCTTGTAGGTAACACCGTAGTTGAACACATCGCTGATGATATACACGTCGTGTCCGCGAAGGGATTCGTGCACCATACCCTTTGCCTCACCCGTACCGAAACGGGGGCACTCGATCGGCACCGAAAAGGTGTGATCTGTTCCATGGTTACGCCAGTCCTTCAGATAATAATCAACCTGCGAAACAAACTGTTCGCAGCCTCTCATTGCGATCACGCTAAGTTCGCCGAAAAGAGTATCCTGCATCATAAACCTCCGCTATTATCACATAGATAGTATACTGCAAAAAATGCATTCTCATTATAGCACAAAACTCTGCGTTTGAAAAGACCTTTCCGCGCTTTTTTGACATTTTTTTGATTTTTGTCTCTTTTTCATAAATTTTCCATAAGATTCTTGCTTTTTTTGCAAAATTTAAGGGGCGATCTGCTCGCCCCTTGATTTATTTTAATTCCACAACGGTAACGCCGCCGTCTCCCTCGCCGTACCGCCCGATACGGAAGGTCTTGATTCTGCGGTCGCCCTTCAGATACTGCCAAAGCGCCGTCTTCAGCGCACCCGTGCCCTTTCCGTGGATCAGGCGTACGGTGTGATAGCCCGTCAGCATCGCTTCGTCCAGATATTTGTCGGTTTTGAGCCACGCCTCGTCGCCCGTCATTCCGCGAAGATCGATCTCGTCGATGCAATCGCGGCTGACCTGCTTGCGGATCTCGCTCACGTTGCTCTTCTTGTCGTTCTTGTCGGTAAAGGTGGATTGCTCCTCCACAAGGCGAAGGTTTTTCAGCTTGGTTCGCGTCTTAATGATACCCGCCTGCACCTCTACGTTGCCCGAGGCATCCGGCTCCTCAAGCACGACGCCCTGCTTGCCAATGTTAACGATCATTACGGTGTCGCCCTTGCGAAGCTTGCGAGGAAGAACGTAGTTATCGTTTTTCTTCTCGTCCACGGGGTTATACTTGTCGTCGTTGCTGCGGATATACTGCCGCACCTCGCGACGGGTCTTCTCAAGCTCGCTTCCGAGATTCTCGGATTCTCTTTGCTTTTGCAGCTTGTCCAGCTGCTCGAAGATGAACTCGCTGGAGGCTTTTGCGCTCTGCACCATAGAGGTAGCCTGATTTCTGGCGCGCTCCAGCTCGTTTTCGGCGTCCTTGAGGCGTCGTGCAATAACCGCCTCGGCCTCACGGCGATGGCGCTCGTATTCCGCCTTCATAGCCTCGGTCTCCTCGCGGCGCTTTTCCATCTCCACGCGGCTTTCCTCAAGCTTGCGGATGATCTCCTCAAACTGACGGTTTTCAGCACTGACGTATCCCTCCGCGCGCTTTACGATGGCTTCGGGAAGTCCAAGCTTCAAGGAAATGGCAAAGGCGTTGGATTTACCCGGTGCGCCGATGATCAGCTTATAGGTGGGCTTGAGTGTTTCCACGTCAAACTCGCAAGAGGCGTTGCAAACGCCTGCCGTATCAAGGGCATATGCCTTCAGCTCCGAATAGTGGGTGGTTGACACGCAAAGAGCGCCCTTCTCTCTCACCGATTCGATCACGGCCACAGCCAGCGCCGCACCCTCTACGGGGTCGGTTCCGCCACCAAGCTCATCGAAAAGCACAAGAGATCGGGGGCCGACCTCCTTCAGAATGGACACGATATTGACCATATGCGAGCTGAAGGTGGAGAGCGACTGCTCAATGCTCTGCTCGTCACCGATATCCACGAGAACTCTGTCAAAGAGACAGATCTCCGACTCGGCCTCAACGGGAATATGAAGTCCTGCCTGCGTCATAAGGGCAAAGAGTCCCAAGGTCTTAAGAGAAACCGTTTTACCGCCCGTGTTGGGGCCGGTGATGATGAGGGTATCGTAATCCTCACCAAGAGAAACGTTGATGGGAACCACCGAATCGCGGTCAATAAGGGGGTGTCTTGCGCGGATGAGGCGAACGTATCGCTTATCCGAGATCACAGGCGCCGTTGCCTGCAGACGCTCGGAAAAGATACCGCACGCGAAGATGAAGGCAAGCTCGGTAATGTTCTGATAATCAAGACGAACAGAATAAGCAACGGACGCAACCTCACCCGAAAGCTCGGCGAGAATGCGCTCGATCTCATGCTGCTCCTTGGTCTCAAGAATACGGATCTCGTTGTTGGCATCCACAACCGCCGAGGGCTCCACGAAAATGGTAGATCCCGAGGTGGAGGTATCGTGGATCATACCCTTGATCTCGTTTTTGTGCTCGGCGCGAACGGGCACAACGTAGCGTCCGTTTCGCATCGTCACGATGTTTTCCTGCAAATATTTGGAGTAGGAGCCGCCCGCAATATACTTCTGCAGAGTCTCCTTAATGCGATTGCTCTCAATGCGTATCCTGCGGCGAATATCCGCCAAAGCGGGGCTGGCCTCGTCTGCCATCATTTCCTCGGAAATAATGGAGCGATAGATCTTGTCCTCAAGAGGACGGAACACGAAAAGGCGCTCGAAAATATCGTCAAGCGAGGTCTCAAAGGGCTTGTTGGTGCGGATATAATCGAGAAGCGATCGGGAGGTTTTCAGCACGTTACCGATCTCAAGAAGCTCGCGCTGACTCAGCACCGCACCCTTCTCCGCACGCTCACAGGCGCCCTCAACGTCCTTGACCATACCGAAGGAGGGCTGTCCCTTAAAGTCGATCAGCCGTCTTGCATCGGTGGTTCGTCCAAGCTTTTCAAGAATGGCTTCCCGATCGTCACGGAGCAAGGGCACAAGGGTTCTTGCCATCTCCCGCGCACCCTCCGTGGCGGCACAGGAGGCAAGCATCTCCCTGACCTTATCGAATTCCAATGTGTATAAATTTCTGTCGTTGTATTGCATATTCTTCCTTTACTTTATGGGGGGATTGAATACGGCGGCACGCCCTGCACCACGCGTAACATCGTGGTAAAAATCCAGCGACGCCAAGCGCTTTTCCAGGTGATGAATGGCGTAGGCTTCGCCCATTTTCGCGAGCTGCTCTATCACGGTCGGTGTCAAAATCGCCGAAAGAACGCGTGCAAGAGGTGCTTCAAAAATATATTTTGCGGCGGCAACCGTAGGCGCGTCGCAGGGGACGAGGATCTGTCCCGTTCGCGCTCCGTCCTCATCGGCGATCTCCCTTGCCCCCAAGCGATTCAGGCAATCGGGACATTTGAGAATGCCGTTCATAACGTCAAGATACATACAGTCCCTCACGCCGCAACCGCAAGCACCGCATCCCGAAAGATCGGGCAAATAGCCGGCGTCTGCCATGGCGCGAAGCTCGTAGGTTGCCTTGATCTGCGGCGCGGGCTTGACCTCCTTGGCAATGGCATAGAGGGTGTTGAGCGTCAGCCGAAGAATATCCTCTGCCGGCTCCTCCTCACCTGAAAGCTCGCCCGCAAGATCCACCACGTAGGAAGCGAGCGCCAGGCGATCGATGTCATCCCGAAGACCGAAGAAGGGCTCGGTAACCGAAGCGCCGCCCAGCCACGCGTGTCCGTTTCGCTCGGTGACCTCGTAGTTGCCGTAAGTAAACAATCCGGTGGCGTTCATATACTTGCTCCGCATGGAGCGCGCACCCTTGGCAAGCACCGAGACGCGCCCGCGGTTCGCGGTCAGAAGAACGATCCGTTTATCGTTTTCTCCCCACGCCACCTCGCGGATCACAAGTCCGTCCAGCGTATAGTGCACGTCGCCACCTCCCTTCCCGTTTTCGGCGGTTAATTGTCGTCCTTATTGTTATAACCGAAGTTAGTTACCATTCCCACGCTGTCGCGCCAGTTTTCCTTGACCTTGACCCAAAGATTCAGATATACCTTTGTTCCGAAGAGCTTTTCAAGGTCTTGTCTTGCGTAAGAGCCGATCATCTTCAGGCCTGCGCCGTTCTTACCCACGATAATTCCCTTGTGAGAAGCACGCTCACAGAAGATCTCGGCGCGGATGCTGATAAGAGAGCCCTCGTCGCGGAACTCTTCGATAACCACCGCTGTTCCGTGGGGAATCTCCTTGTTAAGGGTCTTGAGTATCTTTTCGCGAATGATCTCGGAGACCATCTGTCGCTCAGGCTGATCGGTGATCATATCGTCGGGGAAATACCATTCGTCCGATTCACCGAGGAACTTGGCGCACTCGTCAAGGAGCGCATCGGTCTTCTCACCCTTCTTGGCGCTAATGGGCACGAAGGCGTCGAAGCTGTACTTGTCCGCATAGTGGGCAATGGTCTCGGCGATCTGCTCACGGCGATACAGGTCTACCTTATTCAGTGCCAGCACCGAAGGAAGACCCGTCTCGCGCAGATACGCGATCACGTTCTCCTCTACCGTGCTGATCTCGCGGCCTGCATCTACTACAAGCACCACCGCATCTGCATCGCGCATGGAGCTGTTAGCGGCGTTCACCATATATTCGCCAAGGGCATTCTTGGGTCTGTGGATACCGGGGGTATCAAGGAACACGAATTGCTCCTCTCCACGGGTCAGAATACCGAGAATGCGGTTTCTTGTGGTCTGGGGCTTGCTGGATACGATAGCCACCTTCTCACCCAAAAGCTGATTCATAAGCGTGGACTTGCCCACGTTAGGGCGTCCCACGATAGCGATAAATCCTGTTTTTTTCATAACGTCTCCCTTTATTTTACAGAAAGTCCCATTTTTTCTACGATCTCGGTCTGCCGTCTTCTCATATCGGCATCGTCCTCATCCGAAAGCTCGTGATCGTATCCCAGCAGATGCAACATAGAATGCACCGTAAGGAAGGCCACCTCGCGCTCAAAGCTATGTCCAAACTCGATCGCCTGCTCACGGGCGCGCTCCAAGGAAAGCACGATGTCGCCCAGCATACAGTCAAGCTCCTCCACGTGGGCATCCATTCCGTCCTCGTCAAAGAGGGGGAAGGACAACACGTCGGTGGCACGGTCGATGTTGCGGAACTGACGGTTGATCTCACGGATCTCCTCGTTGTCCACAAAGGTAACGGAGACCTCACAATGATCGTCGACCTCCTCATAAGCGAGGGTCGCTTCCACGCCACGGCGGATCAGCCGCTTCAGGCGATAGGAAATCGTTTCTTTCTCCTGATGGTTTTCAAAATAGATCTTCGTTCTCATATTCGTCCTCAATTTTTGTCTCTTGCGGGCTTGCTTGTGTAGCGCTTACGGGCCTCCTCAGCCTTTCGCGCGCTTTCACGCTCGTGCTTCTCGTATGCGAGAATGATCTTCTGCACCAGCTTATGACGAACCACGTCACGCTCGCTGAAGCGATGAATGGCAATGTCATCGATGTCGTCAAGGATCTTGACTACCGCCGCAAGACCGCTCTTCTGTCCCGAGGGCAGGTCGGTCTGGGTAAGGTCGCCCGTCACCACCATCTTGGAGTTAAAGCCAAGACGGGTCAGGAACATCTTCATCTGCTCGGGCGTGGCGTTTTGCGCCTCGTCGAGGATAATGAAGGAATCGTCAAGAGTTCGACCTCTCATATAAGCAAGGGGGGCGATCTCAATGGTTCCCTTCTCTACGTAGCGGGCGTATGCCTCGGTACCGATCATCTCGTAAAGAGCATCGTACAAGGGACGAAGGTAGGGGTCGATCTTGCTCTGCAGATCGCCGGGCAAAAAACCAAGCTTTTCGCCTGCTTCAATGGCGGGTCGGGTCAGAATGATACGGCTGACCTGCTTGGCACGGAGTGCCTTTACTGCCATAGCAACGGCAAGGAAGGTCTTACCCGTTCCCGCAGGTCCTACGCCGAGAATAATGGTATTCTTCGAAATGGCGTCCACATATTGCTTTTGTCCCACGGTCTTGGCCTTAATGGGCTTTGAGCGGTGTGTGATGCAGATGCAATCATCGTCAAGACCCGACAAGGCGGCGCCCTGTCCCGTCTTTACCATATCGATGGCATAGCGCAGGGTCTGCCCGTCAATGGACTCGTTGATGCGAGCCACCTCCTGCAGATACTGAATGACCTCGGCAGCCATATGAATGCTGTCACCTTCGCCATCCACGATAATGGCGTTGCCGTCCTCGGTCTCCCGATTGCGAATGCTCACGCCGAATGCGCCTTCTATTTCCTTTACGTTGGAATCAAAGCTTCCAAAAATTTTGAGTGTAAGCTCACTGGTGCTGACTTTCACGGTCCTTTGCGCCATAATTTCCTCTTTCCTTCAGTTTATCTCAACGTCCCTCTCAAGGGCAATATTTTCAATACAGATCACGGTACACACGATACGAAAGGACGTTTCGTCCAGCTCGCATTCCACCGTCTTGGATAACAGTTCAGCGCCTGTCTCGGTCACCATCGCCTTGATGGATTCCGAAAGCGCGTCAAATGCCCTCTCCATCGCCTCGGCTTCGTCAAGAGAAACGCGGCGATATTGGTATTCGCGATACACGACAGTCTCGCTCCCCACGGGAAGCATTCCGCCATCGGGCAAGGTTACCCCATTATCAACGTATATTATATCACACTCTGCCCCAAGATGTCTATTGTTTGCGAAAACTTTTATGCGCTTTCCGAAAATTTTTACGTATTTTTCGTACCATTCCCGTCCTGTGTACACCTTTTCCGTGCTCTCCCGAGGAATTTCCACCGTGATCGTCCGCACGGTTCGGGCATAGACCTCGCCTCGCGCACGCGTCACCCGATAGCCGAGAAGGCCTTTGTCGTATACACCACTTGCCAAAAGATCCCCCTCTCGCACCACGTCTCCAACCTTGACGCCCACTTGCCCTTCGTACACCTCGATGCGCTCGATGCGCCCGTCCCGCGCCGCCACCAGATTGGCGGTGGTCGTCTTGATCTCCTCGCCGCGCACCGTTTCCAGAATTTCCACGCTTGCCGTCGTTCCCCGAATATTGACCGAGATCCAGCAGATCTCCCCGTAGGAAAGCAGCATCTGACTTTCGATCTCGTCGGTGCTTAAGGTAGGCAAATAGGTGCCGGATGCAAGACCGCAGGTTGACAGCATCTGCAAGACCGCTTCCCTGTCAAGCGTGGTATTGCCCGTAACGCGCACCTCCCAAACCACACGAGACCCCAGAAAAATAACCGCCGCCGCAAGCAGTCCTCCAAAGAGCAGACCCACCCGTTTTCCGTAACGCCGAATGTAACAGAAAAGACCGCTTCGGTCTTCTGCCGCCGGAGAGAGTCCCATCGCTTCACAAGCGGAAAGCACCCGCTTCTCATCCATTTCGGAAATCGAAGCGTATACCCGCCCATCGCGCAGAAGAAAATCTCTGTGCGGCACGCCAAGATCCATCAGCAAGTTCAATAGTCTTGTGGCATCCTCGGCGCCACAGCTTATCTTCACGCGCCCCAAAAGGAATCTCATATCTCCCCCTTTTCCAAAAAGCAGACGGAGGCGATGCGCCCCTCCACCGCCGCTTCGCCGTGCCGATAAAAGATACATTCGAGGCGCTCGCCCACTATAGCAACTGCCCCTTGATGCAATACAAGAACCACTCGCTCTGTGGTATAAGAGCCGATCCGCCTTACCCCTGCGACCTCCGCACGGCTTCGCCCCTTGATCTCCACAAGGCTTCCGCCAAGAAGCATATCCGCATCCACCTCGAGCCGTTTCCCCACGGCTTCCCGAAAGGAGGGTCTTCTCGCCGCTTCACTTGTTTTTTTCATTTTCCACCTCCCATTTACAGTCATACGCGCATTCGTTATGCCGTATATCTAACGTATAGCCTATTTTATGTCACAAGGGGAGGACAAATGACCAACCAAGCAAAATCCGCAAAAGCGACTCTTCAACGGAATCAAGCCACATTTATGGGCGTTATGGCGCTCTTCCTTCTGTGCTTGCTTTTGAAAAATGCCGAAATTGCCGTGGATTATATGCGGTCAGGGTTACGCCTTTGCGCCGCGACCGTTATTCCCTCGTTGTTTCCCTTTATGGTCGTATCCGAATTATTGGTCTCGTCGGGGATCGGCAACCGCCGTGGGCGATCGACGAAACGCTTTTTAGGTGTTTCGGGGGAAGCACTTCCCGCTATCCTTCTCGGTGCGCTCTGCGGTTTTCCCGTGGGCGCAAAAACGGCGATTGCGCTCTATGACAGCGGACGGCTGTCCGGGCGCGAAACGGAGCGGCTCCTTGCATTTTGTAACACGCCAAGCCCCGGATTTCTGATCAGTGTCGTGGGCGTTTCCTTGTTTGGCAACCGTTCTTTTGGCATTTTTCTGTATCTTGCCGTGCTCTCTTCTGCGCTTGTCATCGGTTTCCTGTTTCAACTGTTTTCTCCCGTTCCTGTACAAGAAACGCGCCTGACCGCTTCCCAACCCACCGCCACCACATCCTTTTCCCGTGCCATTGCTTCGGCTACGTCTTCTATGCTTTCCGTTTGCGCCTGTGTTGTCTTTTTCACGTCGGTCATAGGCTGTCTTTCACACGCGACAGATGCGCTTTGCCTCCCCTCCCCGTTTGAGGCCCTTCTGTTCGGCATATTCGAAATCTCCTCCGGCGTAAGCGCCGCGGCAGACGAGTCCGCAGCCATACGTCTTGCCCTCTGCGGCTTTGCGGTAGGATGGTCGGGCATTTCCGTCCATTGTCAGATCCTTTCCGTGGGAAGCGGTCGAGGAGTCTCTTTCAAGCCGTATTTTCTTTCGAAAGCGTTGCAGGGGCTTCTCGGTGCTTTGGCGGCATACGTTTACGGGAAGCAGATCGCCCCCGATCTTATGGACTGCCCTGCTTCTTTGGAAATCTCGGGCAAATCCGAAAACATCATTTTCTCCCTTGCCATTTGCCTTTTCTTTTGTATTTGTGTTTCGCTGTATAGCAGAAAAAAACGAAAAAGCTTATAATATTCCTCCCCGCTTGCCCTTCTCTCTTGACAAATGCTCCCGTGGGTAGTACAATGAATGCAGAGATTATCGTTCTCGGGAGGGTCTTTATGCTTTGTAAATTCCGACGGTTTTGTGCGACCCCTTTTTTCCTTCTCATAATACTTCTGATCTCTATGATTGGTATTTTGTGCGGTTCTTGGGCGTTGCTTCCGTCTATGATACTTCTGGTGCAGATCGTGGCGCTTCTGCTCTTTGTCTGTGACGACCTGCTTCCTGCCTTTTTACCCGTTTTTTGCATCATTACGCTGGGCGCTACCAATCTCGCCTCGCTGAATGATTTTGTCCCCTATATTCCCGTCACCGCGACAGTGGTAGCAGGATTCGTCTTTCACCTGATCCGTTACCGTCGTCCCATATACGTCGGCAAATCCCTTTATGGCCTTGTCGCGACGGGCATCGCCATTTTGTTAAGCGGCCTTGCCACGCCGATTTCTTCAAGAGATTACACCTCCCTTGCGGCAATTTACCACGTTGTGGGGCTTTCCGTGGGTCTGATCCTTCTGTATTTTCTTTTTGCTTCCAATCGGAGAGAACACAGAGAGTACGAGCCAATGAACTTCTTCCTATGGAGTATGTTCTTTCTTGGAATTCTCTGTGCTGCGATCGTGTTGTGGGAATTTATTCCGTGGATCCCGGAAATAATTGAAGAGAAGCGCGATCTTCTGCTGTACCCCTATAAGTATACGATGGCATTCACCTATCGAAATACGATCGCTACTCTTTTGGTTATGTGCTTGCCCGCAAGTTTTTATCTGGCCAAGCAAGGAAAGACCTTCCGCTCCCAGATTTTCTTCTTGCTTTTCGGATTTCTGTTTTACCTCGCTCTCGTAATTTCCATTGCCCGAACGGCTTGGTGGGCCGGATCTCTTCTTTTGACCCTCTGCTGTATATATTATCTGTCCCACAATTCCCTTCGGCGGGGAAAAATCGTGTGTCTTCTCGTTTTTGTTTGCGCGGGAGGGTGTCTCCTTTTCGCATTCAGAGAACCTCTTATTTCCGTCATCCGATCCCGACTGTCTTCCGGTCTGATCAAACCTGAAGAGGCACGCGTAAAATTTCTTGTCCGATCCGTCCAAGACTTCCTCGCGCATCCCCTGTTTGGCATAGGAATCTCCTCCACTGCCAATGCAGATATCTATTCTGCCCCCGGATGCATCAGCTGGTATCATATGTACTTCCCCCAGCTTTGGGGCAGTATGGGCCTTCTTGGCGTTGGCACCTATATGTATCAGCTTGTTATCCGAGCAAAGCTGATCCTTACCAAGCCCACGGCAGAAAGCACGGCATTGGGCTTTGTCTATCTGGGACTGTTCCTCTATTCCCAAACGGATGTGGGTGAGTTCACTCCCATTCCTTTCGTCGTCATCGCGCTCATTGTCTTCGTGCTACTTGAGGATAAGGTGCGCCGTTTATCCCAAAGTTAAGATGCATCAAAAAAGGGCTTTGCCATACGGCAAAGCCCTTATCTCATTTCAGGTATTTTCTTCTTGCTTCACAAAGTGCGGTAATAAACTGTCGATCCATCTCCGAAAGCTTGTAGCCGTCTCGGTAGATCAAAACGTCCTTGTACCGTTTTTTGTTTTCCGCACAGCTTCTTTGCACAAGACCGTACCGATCCAGAAGCTTTTGCGACACGGGCGAAACCCACATAAAGGTATCGGCATTCTCCGCTAAAAGATCCAGCTGACTGGCGCGTTCAAATACGAAGATACGACGCTCGATATGATCGGGCAACTCCTCCTTGACCACCTTGGCAAGGGGCATAGACGGCACGTAGGGATCCGCGTGGGCGATCTCAATATACGGCACAAGATCCTCGAAGGCGATCTCTGCCTTCACCGCAAGCGGATTTTCGCGGTTCATAATAAGGACGTAGGAAAACTCGGCAACCGTCTCATAGGCAAGCCCCTTTTCCTCCAGCATCCCCTTGAAAAACTTATCGTAGTTTTCCGCATAGCGGATGATACCCATCTTGTAATCGTTGTTCAAAACGTTGTTGATGGTTCGTTGAGAGTTGGTCTCTTTGTAGAATATCTCGGCGGGGTCGCCTCCGATTCTCTTGGAGAATTCGGCAAAGGCATCCGAAATATAGCAAGCGCGGGGCACGGAAATAGAAAACCTCCGCTTCTTGGGTGCGCCTTTTTTATAGAGTAATTCCACGTCGTCGATCTGCTTGAGGATGCTTTGCGCATACCCAATGAACTCCTCCCCCTCAGGAGTAAGATCCATACCCTTTGCGCTACGGTTGAAGATGGAGATGCCAAGATCCGCCTCAAGCTCCTTGATGGAACGGCTGATATTGGGCTGCGCGATCAACAGCGTCTCCGCCGCTTTATTCAGCGAACCGAGACGGGCAACCTCAACGGCATACTTCATATGCAATATATTCATAAGCAAGCCCCCTTTTCCAAAAAGAAACCGTACGTTTGCCTTATTGTAACACATTACCGCGCGGAAAGCAATACGTTTCGGAGAATTCGTATTCCCACTATCATTTTTAGAGATGGGCTTTTATGAAAACGATATTGACAAGCCAAAAAAAGTATTGTAAAATAAATGCGAACAAAACGCATCGGGAGGAATATCTTATGAACTGTCTTCGTTGTCATACCGAAATGAAATTTCTCACAAAGGAAAACCTTCAGCTCGGAAAAACGGGATGGATCCTCGGCGACCTCCCCAATCTCATGGCGGGCGCGCTTGAGGTAAACATATTCGCGTGTCCTTCTTGCCAAAAATTGGAGTTTTTTGCCGCGGATGCTAAGGAAGATAGCGACCTCCCAAAGCGCACTTGCCCGTCTTGCGGCACCGTTCACGATTTCGATTATCCCAAGTGTCCCAAATGTCGACACGATTATTACGAAAGCTGAACGATGATCTATCCCTACCGTCTGATCCGCTCGGCGCGAAAAACACTTGCTCTTGAGGTATCCTCCTCGGGCGAGGTCATCGCTCGTGCACCGAACCAAGCTTCCTTGAAGACCATTGAAGCATTCGTCGCATTCCACGAGCAATGGATCGAAAAGGCCCTTGCCCGCCAAGCGGCGCGTGCGGCTTGCCATCCGCCGCTCTCCCCTGAGCAGATCGAAGCGCTTCGGGAAGAGGCAAAGCGCAAGATCCCGCCGCGCGTGGCATACTTTGCGGAACGAATGAACGTCACGCCGAAAAGCGTACGCATCACCGCCGCCAAGACCCGATTCGGCTCTTGCTCTCCCGAAAATTCCCTTTGCTTTTCCCTTTACCTGATGCAGTATCCCGACGAGGCGATTGATTACGTGGTGGTTCACGAGCTGTCTCACATCCGCCATCACGATCACAGCAAGCGCTTTTGGGATACCGTTGCCCTCTATATGCCCGAATACAAGCGCCTTCGCGCGCTTTTGAAACAATAAAAGGAGTACGTCTGTGGATAACACTACCCATCTTCCTACGGAAATGCCGCAGGAAAGCGCCGACCGCATTCTTCGCACGGCTCTTGACGTGGGCGAGAATCTTCTGAAGAACGGCGCCGCCGTTCACCGTGCAGAGGATACCATCGAGCGCATTTGCCGCGCCCTCGGTGCCTCTCACGTGGAGGTTTTTTGCATTCCCTCCCTCGTCATCGCCTCCATGAGAATGAAAAACGGCGACTATTCCTCGCAGAACCGCCGCATTTACGTCAACAACAATAATTTCTGCCGTATGGATCTTCTGAACGACATCTCCCGTCAGCTTTGCGAAGGAAAGCTTACCATCGATGAGGCGCAGATCAAGATCCGCGAGGCCAACCGAACCATCGCTTATCCCTCCTGGCTGCAGTTTCTCGGTGCGGTGCTCATTGCCTCCGGCTTCTCCGTCTTCTTCGGCGGAACCCTTCTGGATGCCCTTGCGGCCGGTGTGATAGCGGCGCTGATCACACTTCTTAAAATGGTTCTTCCGAAAACGGTCAACGCCCTTTCTTATACCCTTGTCAGTTCTCTGATCGCGGGTCTTGCCTCGATTCTTCTATGGCATCTGGGGCTTGCCGCAAACTACGACAAGGTTATGATCGGAACCATTATGCTGCTGATCCCGGGACTTGCCTTCGGTACGTCGATCCGCGACCTTTTATGCGGCGACACCCTTGCCGGCCTGCTTCAGTTTATACAATCGATTCTGAAGGCGGTCATTATCGCCTTTGGCTATTCTATCGCGATCTATCTGCTGCGATCGCTGATCGGTTAAGGAGGTAGCTATGCAAGCACTTATTATGATAATTACCTCCTTTATCGCGACTGCCGGATTTGCGCTGGCCTTTCACATCAAGGCCAAGCACCTTCTGTGGGCGGCGATAGGCGGCACCCTGACCTGCGCGGTTTACGTAGCCCTCGATATGTCGGGCGCGTCTCTCTTCCTTTCCAATTTCGTAGCGTCCCTGTTCTCAGTGTTCTATGCCGGCGTTCTGGCGCGTGTTCTCAAAACCCCCGCCACCATCTTCGTCGCCGCCTGCATCATTCCTCTGGCGCCCGGAGGCTCTTTGTTCTATACGATGAACAATCTCATTATGTGGGATCAGGAAGCGTTCCTGATGCACGGTACCAATACCCTTCTGGTTGCCCTTGGCATCGCAGGCGGAATCGTGGTCGAATCTGCCATCGTATACCTTATCGGCAAAGCGGTTGCCACCCACAAAAAAAGAACGACAAAAAAAGGCTTGTGACTTTCACAAGCCTTTTGCTTTTATTGCGGATGATATAATTTCTTGACCTGATACTGGGGCTCACAGGTAATGTTCACGCCCAGCTTCTTGAAGGTCTTGCTGTCGGTCTGCGCCAGGATCACGGTAGAGTGTGCCTCGCATCCCTGGAGTTTACCCAGCTGCTCAAGCGCCAGCGCCGCGTTCTTGGAGGTAACGGCACTGATAGCAAGAGCAATCAGCACTTCATCGGTATGAAGTCGGGGGTTATGGTTACCAAGGTGGTCCACCTTCAGATGCTGAACGGGCTGAATGATCGAGGGAGAGATCAGATCCTCGCGGATATCGATGCCCGCAAGCTTCTTCAAGGCATTGAGAAGCAATGCCGCCGAAGCGCCGAGGAGCGAGGAGGTCTTGCCAAGCACAATGCTTCCGTCGGGAAGCTGAAGTGCTGTAGCGGGAGCACCCGTAAGCTCAGCCTTTTCTCTTGCCGCGGCTACCACGGGACGGTCGCCCGTTGTGATACCCGTCTGCTTCATAAGAATATCCAGCTTCGTCACCGTATCGGAGGAGCCCATATTCTCTCTTTGCTCACAAAGAGCTGTATAGTATCTGCGAATGATCTCCTGCTTGGAGGCCTCGCGAGTCACCTCGTCGTCGATAATGCAGTTGCCCGCCATATTGACGCCCATATCCGTGGGAGA
>JAZLBM010000025.1:0-2375 GCA_045613705.1 Eubacteriales bacterium
CGGCTATCGCCGATGCGGTCTTCGCGGCAGACAGCTACGAGGGCGGCTCTATCAACGCCCTTGAGGTGTTCCTCTATCGCGACACCGTTTCCGTCAAGAACAGCCGCGGCATTGACAAGACCGAGATCCGCTACCGCGCAATGGTGGAGGCGATCCCCACCTGGAACGGCGCCGAGGAGTCGGTAGAGCTTTACGAGTGTCACGAATTCACCGAATTTGATGCGGCGGCTGTTACCGCCGAGATCGATACCCGTATGCGCGAGGTGCGCGACCGCCTTGCGGCAAAGGTGCCCGAGGTCAAGCCCGCGTGCCCCGTGGTGCTGGGGGCTCCCGAGCTTGCGGAGCTGTTCTCCTCCTTGGCGTACGAGCTGACCTATTCGGGCGCGTATAATAAGACCAACGCGTTCTCCATCGGTGACGAGATCCAGAAGAACGCCACGGGCGATCGCCTGAGCGTGACTATGTGCGGCGCGGTGAAGGGAAGCGTGCGCTCTGCCGCCTTTGACGGCGACGGCACTACCCTCGTTGATGCCGAGGTCATCCGCGACGGAAGCGCGGTGGGCTATTTCGGCTCGGCACGTTACGCCTCTTATCTTGGAGAAAAGCCTACGGGAGGTCTCGGTTGCCTTCGCGTCGCGACGGGTAGCCTCAGCGATGCCGAGCTTCGAAAGGCACCTTACTTCCGCATCGCCTCTATGTCGGGACTTCAGCTGGATATCTACAACGATTACATCGGCGGCGAGGTTCGTCTTGCCTACTACTATGACGGTGAGCGCGAGATCCCCGTTACGGGAATTTCCATTAGCGGCAAGCTTTCCGCGGCGCTTTCGGGAATGCGACTTTCCTCCGACAGCACCGTTTACGAGGGCTACGCAGGTCCCAAGCTTGCTTCCTTTGTGGGCGTTGAGATCGTTTAATAAAAAGAACTACCACGGATTTTTCCGTGGTAGTTTTTCGTTAAATTGAAGTTTATCGGTTTGATGCCTTTTTCGTAGGGGCGATGCGACGTTGCTTCGCAAGTCGGGAATCGCCCGCGACGTAAGGTGCGCACCCGTGAAATGGCGAAAATCCCACATTTTCGGGCGATTCGTGAATCGCCCCTACGGTATTTGTGCCAAACTCCAACCCACCGATAAATCAAAATTTGAAGTTTATTGTCCCTCGCGCTGGGCGCGGATATATTCGCCGGGGGTCATGCCCACGTATCGCTTGAAGACCTTGTGGAAATAAGCCGCGTCATAAAAGCCGAGGAATTCGCCGACGGCGGACACCGTCATCTCGCTGCTTCGTAACATATCGCAGGCGCGGTCTATCTTCACGGTGTTGATATAGTGGACGGGGGACACGCCCATCTGCTCGCGGAAATGCTTGCGAAAGGCGGTCTCGCCGTAGCCGCACATAGCGGCGAGGGTGGTGATGTCGTGGATCTCCGCATAGTGGGTCTCAATATAGGACACACACCGCTGGATGGCATTGCGCTCGCCCTTCTCGGGCAGACGGGAAAAGAGCTTTTCCATCAGACTGTACACGAGGGATTTCAGCTCCATAATGCCACCGCCGCCGCGATAGCATTCGGGGATGCGCGCAAGGAGGGCACGGCTCTCCTCACTCAGGTCGGTGGCGATGCAGACGATGTCGTCGCCAAGGGTCAACGCCCGTCCCATATGGTCGGTCAGAATAAAGTTGATGAGGGTGCAGCTGACGTCGCCCGAAAACTCCGCACGGTAGCGTTTGCCCTTTGGCAGATAGAAGACGTCACCCGAGAGGGCGCTTCGCTGATGCCCATCGGCGTCGGTATACAGGATCTCACCCGACTGCAAAAAGCAAAGTCCGTGATCGGGGCGACCCGCATCGCGATAAACGGAAGCATCGCCGTCGCGCCAGTGCTGCTCCATAGCAACCACCGACGATACGTTCAGGTCGATACCCGCAAGATGATAGGGATCAATGGAAATCATAGCACACCTCCAACCGTTTTTCTCATTATAACACGTTGCGTCGAAAAATACAATAGTGAAATGCGAAAATGTGTGTTGTTTTGTCGATTTTGTGTTGTAAATAACAAATAAATTGATGTTTATAGGTGTGTTCAAATTTTAGTTTGAACAAGACGGCGAGCGAAAGCCTTCTCCAAGAATGGGAGAAGGTGGCGCCGCAGGCGACGGATGAGGTTGCGGAATTTAAGCAAACAAAACGGCGAGAGTAGCCTTCTCTATGATAGAGAAGGTGTCGCGTTAGCGACGGATGAGTGTGCGCTGATTCCGCGTGCCATAAGGCTTCGCACCCTCATCACCCGCTACGCGGGAGCTTCCCCATCTTGGGGAAGCCTTTAAAATCACGCCATTTTGCAACATCAACAGGCGCAACCTCACCAC
>JAZLBM010000026.1:0-4343 GCA_045613705.1 Eubacteriales bacterium
GCGAGGGCAAGGTAAATCCCGTCATTCTCGCGGCGGCCAAGGTTGCGGGCATTGACCGCATCTTCAAGCTGGGCGGTGCTCAGGCCGTGGCGGCTCTTGCCTACGGAACCGAGAGCGTGCCCAAGGTTGACAAGATCGTGGGCCCCGGTAACGCCTTCGTTGCCGAGGCAAAGAAGCAGGTCTTCGGCGTGGTTTCTATTGATATGATCGCGGGTCCCAGCGAGATCCTGGTTGGGGCCGCCGGCAAGTCGTGTCCCAGCCACGTTGCGGCTGATCTTCTTTCCCAGGCGGAGCACGACAAGATGGCAAGCGCGGTTCTTGTGACCGAATCGTACGAGCTTGCCGAGGCGGTCAGCGCCGAGCTTGAGCGTCAGATCCCCCTTCTTGAGAGAAGCGAGATCGCACGCGCGTCCATTGACAACAACGGCAAGATCATCGTGGCGCCCGATCTTATGTGCGCCATCGACATTGCCAACGAGATCGCTCCCGAGCATCTTGAGCTTTGCGTGGACAATCCCTTTGATTATCTGGATGCCATCCGTCACGCGGGCTCCATCTTTATGGGACGCAACTGTCCCGAGGCGCTTGGCGACTACTTCGCGGGCCCCAACCACACCCTGCCCACAAGCGGAACCGCGAAATTCTCCAGCCCCCTGTCGGTTGACGATTTCGTGAAGAAGACCCAGTATACCTACTACACCAAGGAAGCCTTGGCAAGAGTTGGCGAGGACGTTGCCTTCTTTGCTACCAAGGAAGGACTGACCGCTCACGCCAAGAGCGCCGTGATCCGCCTTGACAAGGAGCAAAAATGAGCAGATTTTTCAGCCACAAATACGATAAACTGATCCCCTATACGCCGGGCGAGCAGCCCCGAGAGCGCAAGTATATCAAGCTCAACACCAACGAGTCTCCCTTCGCTCCTTCGGAGAAGGTGGTGGCAAGAGTGGCGGAGGCGGCGCGGAATCTTCAGCTGTATTCCGACCCTACCTGTCGCGCCCTTCACGAGAAGCTTGCCGAGGTTCTCGGTGTGTCTGCCGATGAGGTGCTTTGCACCAACGGCTCGGACGAGATATTGAATTTCGCCTTTATGGCCTTTTGCGACGAGAGCCATCCCGCGGCCTTTGCGGACATTACCTACGGCTTTTACTCGGTGTTTGCGGAGCTCAACGGCGTGCCTTATGAGGCCATCCCCCTTCGCGAGGACTTTACCATCGGCGTAGAGGATTATATCGGCATCAATAAGACCATTTTCATTGCCAATCCCAATGCTCCTACGGGCATCGCGCTTTCTCCCTGCGAGATCGAGAAGATCCTTGCTTCTAACCCCGACAACGTAGTGGTTGTGGACGAGGCGTACGTGGATTTCGGCGGTGAGAGCTGTATCCCCCTTATTAAAAAGTACAAGAACCTTCTTGTCACGGGCACCTTTTCCAAGTCCCGTTCTATGGCTGGCGCGCGTCTCGGCTTCGGCGTGGCGTGTCCCGAGCTGATTGCCGACCTCAACACCATCAAGTATTCTACAAACCCCTACAACGTCAACTCTATGACCATGGCGGCGGGTATTGCTATGCTTGAGGATGAGGAAACGACGAAGAAGAATTGCGCTACCGTTATGGAAAATCGGGCGTATGCGGCCGAGGAAATGAAAAAGCTTGGCTTCCTTATGACTGATTCCAAGACCAATTTCCTGTTTGTTATGCATCCCGAGGTGGACGGCGGCGAGATCTATGGGGCGCTTCGCGAGCGCGGCATTCTTGTGCGTCATTTCACCGCGCCCCGCATCGCGGCGTACAACCGCATCACCGTGGGAAGCCGCGAGGAGATGGAGGCGCTGGTGACCGCGCTGAAAGAAATTCTGGAGGAAAAACAATGAGAACATCCAATATTGAACGCAAGACGGGTGAGACGGATATTACCCTTGCTCTCAATCTTGACGGAGAGGGAAAGAGCACCGTTGACAGCGGTTGCGGTTTCCTTGACCATATGCTGACTCTGTTTGCCGCACACGGCAAATTCGATCTGACCCTTACCTGCAAGGGCGATACTGACGTTGACGACCACCACACGGTGGAGGATATCGGTATCTGCCTTGGTAAGGCTTTTGCCGAGGCACTTGGTGACAAGCGCGGCATTACCCGTTACGGCGACATTACCCTTCCTATGGATGAGGCGCTGATCCTTGCCGCCGTGGATCTTTCGGGACGAGACTATCTTGGTTACGCTCTTGAGATCCCCACGGAGAAGGTAGGAAGCTTTGACACCGAGCTTGTGGAGGAGTTCTGGCTTGCTTTCGTTCGCAACGCGGCTTGCAATCTGCACATTCGTCAGTTTGCGGGCAAAAACTCGCACCACATCATTGAGGGTGCCTTCAAGGCGGTGGCTCGTGCGCTTCGCGCGGCTGTCAAGTCCGACGGCACCGATACCGTTCCTTCCACGAAGGGAGTCCTTTGATGATCGCGATTGTTGACTATGGCGTAGGAAATCTCTTCTCCCTGAAGAGCTCCTTCGCGGCTATCGGCGTCGAGGCGGTTGTGACCGACGATAAGGCGGTCATTGCCCGCGCCGATAAGATCATTCTGCCCGGCGTAGGTGCCTTTGGCGACGCCGCGGAGAAGCTGAAAAAGAGCGGACTTGCCGACGTGCTGATTGCCGAGGCCAAGGCAGGCAAGCCCATTATGGGCATTTGCCTTGGTATGCAGCTTCTGTTTGAAAAAAGCTATGAGTACGGCGAGCACGAGGGTCTTGGCCTCATCAAGGGGCAGATCCGTCCCATTGCCGACGTGATCCCGAAGGATCTGAAGATCCCGCACATCGGCTGGAATGCTCTTCATTTCACCGAGAATAAGCATCCTATCTTCCGTTATCTTGAGGAAGGGGATCATGTGTATTTCGTGCATTCCTTCTACGGCGCGGACTGTGCCGAGTCGGTGATCGCGACGGCTGAGTACGGCGCGGAGCTGACGGCGGCGGTGGCATGTGGCAACGTATGCGGATGCCAGTTCCACCCCGAGAAGAGTGGCCGCGTGGGTCTTGCCATTCTGCGCGCATTTTGTGAGGAGGGAACGATATGCTGATTTTTCCTGCCATTGATCTGTACGGCGGCAAAGCCGTGCGCTTATATAAGGGTGACTATGCCCAAATGACGGTTTACAGCGATGATCCTCTGTCCGTTGCCCGCGACTTTGCGGCGGCGGGTGCGACCCACGTGCATCTTGTGGATCTGGAGGGTGCTAAGGACGGCACCACGCCCAACCTTGACGTGGTTCGTTCCATTGCCACAGAGACCGATCTGTTTTGCGAGATCGGCGGCGGTATCCGCAATATGGAGACGGTGGAGACCTACCTTTCGGCAGGCGTTGACCGCGTGATCTTGGGTACTGCGGCGGTGACCAACGAGGAATTCCTTCGCGCGGCGGTGGAGCGCTTCGGCGAGCGCATCGCCGTAGGCGTTGACATCAAGGACGGCAAGGTTGCCATTAAGGGATGGCTTGAAACCGCCGATCTTGACGCCTTCACCTTCTGCGAGAAGCTGCAGTCCATCGGCGTGAAGACGGTGATCTGCACCGACATTTCCAAGGACGGCGCGATGCAGGGAACCAACCACGGGCTCTATCAGGAGCTTGCGGCGCGTTTCTCTCTTGACATCGTGGCGTCGGGCGGTGTTTCCTCCATGGAGGACGTGCGAAAGCTTGCCGCCGAGGATCTGTACGGCGCCATTATCGGCAAGGCGTACTACACGGGCGCCGTTGCTCTTGCCGAGGCAATTGAGGTGGCAAAATGATAACTAAGAGAATTATTCCTTGCCTTGACGTGAAAAACGGTCGCGTGGTCAAGGGTACCAATTTTGAGGGGCTTCACGACGTGTCCTCACCCGTGGAGCTTGCCCGCTACTATAGTGACATCGGCGCGGACGAGCTGGTGTTTTACGACATCACCGCGTCCGCCGAAGGCAGACAGCTCTTCACCGATGTGCTTCGCGAGGTGGCGTCTACCATCTTCATTCCCTTGACGGTGGGCGGCGGCATCAATACCGTGGAGGACTTTGACCGCGTGCTCAAATGCGGTGCGGACAAGGTCAGCGTCAATTCGGGCGCGATCCGCAATCCGTCCCTCATCACCGAGGCGGCCAAGCGGTATGGCGACCAGTGTGTGGTCATTTCCACCGACGTAAAGCGGGTGGACGGCGTGTTCCGCGTATTTGCCAAGGGCGGTCGCGAGAATACGGGTATGGAGGCCATCGAGTGGATCCGCACCTGCGTGGAGCGCGGCGCGGGCGAGGTGGTGCTCAACTCCATCGACACCGACGGCGTGAAGGGCGGCTTTGACCTTGAGATGCTGGAGGC
>JAZLBM010000027.1:0-7577 GCA_045613705.1 Eubacteriales bacterium
ATGGCTACGATCCGACTTCCCTCCGCGTGCGGAGGGGGCTGAATTTATGCGAGTGAAATTATACGATTTTAATTCGGGTTCCGTTGGTGGTAGTGCAGTCATCACCGATCCAAAGCTCGAACTGACCGACCTCGCAGAGGTAGTTGCCGTCCTCGTCGTAGTAGCCGAGGTCGCGGTAGCCAAGCTCAAACTCGATCTCGCGCTCCTCATCGGGGGCAAGCTCGATCTTGCGGAAGGCCTTCAGCTCGCGGGCGGGGCGCACGTAAGAGGCGATAAGATCGTGGAGATAGAGCTGAACCGTCTCGCGGCCCACGCGGTCGCCCACGTTCTTCACCTTGACGGCTACGCGAATCTTCTCGCCCGCCTTCAGCTGGTTCACCGTGAGACCGTCACGGCGCACCTCCACGGGGGAGTAGTCGAACTTGGTGTAGGAAAGACCGAAGCCGAAGGGATACATAGGAAGACCGGGAACGTCCAGATAGCCGTGTCCGTCGCCGTAGTAGGTGTGCACCTTCTTGGAGGGGACGATGGCGTTGTAGTAGATCGGAATATGACCCGTGTCACGGGGGAAGGTGACCACGGCCTTGCCGCTGGGATTCACGTCGCCGAAGAGGATATCGCAAGCGGCGTGTGCCGACTCGGTTCCCGAATGCCAAGCGTAAAGAATGGCATCAAGGTAGGGCTCGATGGGGGTAAGCGCCAGGGGGCGACCCGCAAAGATCACGCCCACGACCTTCTTGCCCGAGTCGTGTGCCTCCTTGGCAAGGCGCACCTGATCCTCGGTGATCTCAATGCGCGCAAGGCTCTTGGCCTCGCCGGTGACGAGATTGCCCTCGCCGAGAGCCAATACGATGGTTCCCTTGTTCTTGAAGAAGGTAAGGGGCGCATCGTCGTAGAGGGGGCGGTTGGGGACGGAAATCAGCGTTCCTCCGTTTGCCTCAAGCACCTCGGTCATCGCCTCGGTCATGGTGGTCACGTCGGAAACGTGTCCGTCGGACGACCAGGAGCCGTTGAGGGCGCGGCGCTCGTCGGCAAAACCGCCGCCGAGGATAACGGTGGCGTTCTTTTGGAGAGGAAGCACGCCGTTGTTCTTCAGAAGGATCATAGACTCCTGCGCGAGAGCACGGGCAAGCACGCGGTGAGGCGCCTTATCCACCTCGCGGCGGGTGGTGAAGGGCTTATCAAAGAGACCGCAAGCAAACTTGATGCGAAGCACGCGGCGAACCGCCTCGTCGATAACGTCCATAGAGACCTTGCCCTCGTTCACGAGCGTCTCCAGATGATCGGCGTAGCAGGACAGATCCATATCTACCTCAATGCCCGCGTGGATACCGCGGCGGGCGCACTCCTTGAGGTCGGGGGCGATGCCCTCGGTGCGAAGCTGACGGATAGAGCCCCAGTCGGAGACCACGAATCCCTCAAAGCCAAGCTCGCCGCGCAGAAGGTTGGTCAGATACTTGGGGGTTGCCGCCATAGGCACGCCGTTGACCGAGTTGAAGGAGCCCATCACCGTTCCGCAGCCTGCCTCGACGGCGGCACGGAAGGCGGGGAGAACGTAATTGTAAAGCGTGTAGCCGGGGATCTCGGTGTGGTTGTAGTCGCGTCCGCCCTCGGAAAATCCATAGCCGAGGAAGTGCTTGACGCAGGCCACCATGGAGTCGGGATCGGTGAGATCCTCGCCCTGGAAGCCCTTGACAACGGCCTCGGCCAGGGTCGCGCCCACCAGAGGATCTTCACCGGGACCCTCGATGATGCGTCCCCATCTGGGATCGCGGCAAAGGTCGACCATAGGAGAAAAGGTCCAATGAACGCCCTCGGCGCGCGCCTCCTTGGCTACCGTGCGGTAGCACTCGGTGACGAGATCGGGGTTGAAGGCGCAGGCAGACGCCAGAGGAATGGGGAACACGGTGTGGTGACCGTGGATGACGTCACGTCCGAAGATCATAGGAATGCCGAGGCGGCTCTCCTCCACGGCGATATGCTGCAGGCGGTCGTAGTGCTCGGTGTCCACGGAGGGCTGATCACAGTTGCCTGCGGTGGAGCTGGTGGCAAGGATGAGGGAGCCCATCTCGCCGCGGCGCATCATTTCCTCCTGCTTCACGCGATCCGCCTCGTTACGGGGCGCGGAAGCCTGATTGAGCTGACCGATCTTTTCTTTTAAGGTCATTTTGGCAAGCAATTCGTTGACCTGCTTGTCAAAACGGCTGAAGTCCTTGGGAATGCTTTTCATAATAGATCCTTTCGGTGGTTTTTTCATTGCCTTCATTATACAATACCCACCTCCCCCTGTCAACCCACTTCGGCACAATCACGGGAGAATTTTGTAGGAGTTCAAATTTTGATTTGTCGGTGGGTTTAAAGCCTTCTCCGAGAACGGGAGAAGGTGGCGCCGCAGGCGACGGATGAGGTTGCGGAATTTAAGCAAACAAAGCGGCGAGAGTAGCCTTCTCTATGATAGAGAAGGTGTCGCGTTAGCGACGGATGAGTGTGCGCCAATTCCGCGTGCCATAAGGCTTCGCACCCTCATCACCCGCTTCGCGGGAGCTTCTCCATCTTGGAGAAGCCTTTAAAATCACGCCATTTTGCAACATCAACAGGCGCAACCTCACCACCTGCTCCGCAGGAGCCTCTCCCATTCTTGGAGAGGCCTTTAAACGACGCCATCTCGTTCAAACTAAAATTTGAACTTGCCTATAAACATCAATTTACCATCCAAAGCAAAAGAAGGACGGAGACCTCGGTCTCCGTCCTTTTATAGTAAATCTTATTTGTGCTTTGCGTCGAAGTACTTAACAAGGCTCATTACGTTGTCGCTGGTGCGCTTGAAGGCATCCATCAGCTCGGGATACGGCTCCATCTTATTATCGTAGATACCCTTGTTAGAACCGAGGTTCGAGGTGTCGCCCTCGCCCTTATAGAATACCGTAAGCTCCATCGTAACGGCGGGATCGATGAGCTCGCCCGTCTCTACGTTTACGTAACCGTAGATCTTCTTATCCTTATAGTCGTACGCGCGGTACAGGTTACCGTTCTTATCCTGATAGATGGTCTGGTCGTTATCGCGGAAGCGGTACCAGGTCCAACCTACGCAGGTCTGGGACTCAATGAGAAGCAGGATGTAGTTCTCGGCGTGAACCGCACGGTCGGCCTGGGTCTTAACGATCCAACCGGCGTTGGTCTGGTTACCGAGGCTGTATCCGTTCATATCCACAGCGTCGTCACCCTTTGCGAAGAACTCGGTAACGATGAAGGGAACGCCGGAGTACTTGTACATCGTCTTGATGGTCTCGATCGAGGGCTCAAGACCGCCGTAAAGGTTAACGGTCAGAAGGTCAACGTACTGACCTGCGGCGCGGAGGTAACCCTCACTGTCCTTGTTGTTGCTATGGATACGGTTACCCATATACATATGGTTGGGGTCAACCGTATAGAGCTCAGTGGTGATAACCTTGTAGTAGCGGTTGTAAACCAGAGCCTTGAATTCCTCGGAAAGCTCAGAGGTAATGTCATTGGTAGAGGGATTGGGATTGCCGGTGCGTGCCGCAAGGAATGTCCAGGCAACCGCATAGGAGAATGCGTTTACGGGCTCGGAGGGATCGATGGTGAGGTAACGGTACAGCATATCGTCCTCAGAGGGGATCTCGTTATCCGAGTACCAGCCGATGATGAAGGGGTTGTTTACGTAGGGAGTAACTCTCTCCTCCACACGGCTGCGAGTGAAGCTGACGAAGTCGGGGTCAAACACGTTCATGGTGTTGTTGTGGAGGTACGCCGCGGAACCACCGGTGGAAACGCCAAGTCCCATGGTGCTCATGTATCCGGAGATACAGCCGAGACCGCCTGCGGTGGAGAGGTTGCCGGTCTTGATCAGCTCGGTCCACTCGCCGCCCCATACGGTGTTGATGCCGGAAGCGCGAAGCTCCTCGGAGATGCTCTTGTAGAAGTTCTCGGCAGTGCCGTACTTGTCAAGCGCGGCCTGATCCTGGTTGTCGGTAGCACCCAGCTCGACGGTGTTCATACCGACGGCAAAGAAGGGATTGCCCAGGGGGTCGATGATGTAGGTTCTGCCGCCGTGCTCCTCAACGTGGAAGTAGCCGGTAGCCTGACCCTTGATGCCGGAGTTGGTGATACCGCCGTACTGATCGTACTCGGAGAGTGCGCCTGCGGTGTAGCCGGTGAGGGTCTCAATGGAGCGGGCGTAGATTCTGGAGTTCCACTTCGAGGTGGGGGAGTTGGACTTCCAATCGGCCTTGATGGTGTAGTCGCCGTTGGGGGAGGTGATGTCAACTGCGGAGAGGTTGATGGTCTCGTGAGTGGGGGCGCCGAATATGGCGTCATAGTCACCGTTCAGCCACTCGTCAACGATCATTTCGGCGTAGCCCCAAGGCTCGTAGCCTTCGTTGTTCATCTTGTTGAGGTTGATCTCGTGACCGTACATCTGGGTGGTCACTACAAGACGGGGTGCGTAGTCGGTGTTGTTGGAGCTGAACTTTGCGGGGTCGTTGGAGCCGTCTTGCTCTACGTTCTCAAGACGGAAGGAAACGGCACCGCTGTCCGCGTTAGCAAGGACGTAGTCGGTAACGTCAACGGCAAAGTACTCGCCGGAGCGGTAGTAGCCCTCGCCGACCCAGGTCTCGTCAGCGGCGAGATCGGGAATGGAATAGTAGGAAAGGGTCTTTTCACCCCAAGCGGTGTTGGTTCCGTAAACGTCAACCGCGATTCCGCCGTAGGCCTGCTCGTCGGCGGTCAGCTTACGACAGCTCTTGACGTAGACCTCAAGATAGATGCGGTCCGCGCTTGCCAGTCTCTCGATAGCTACCTCGTTGAAGGTGAACTTTACGAAGGCAAAACGGGTGTAGTCACTGTTCTTGCCGTTGTTCTTGACCTCAAGGGTCTGGGAAGAACCGTTGGAGGTGTTGGTCTGTACGCGAACGAAGGTATCGTCGGATGCGTACGCGGTATAGGTGGTAGAACCGTTGGAGCGGGAGAGCACGGGATAGCCGTCCTTCTCGGCACCGGTGTACAGGAGGATGACGGCGTCACCGTAGCGACGGACACCCTGAGAAAGCGCGTAAGGACGGATGACAAGCTCAAGACGTCCCTTGTCTGCGGGCAGACCCTTAACGGCAAGAGCCGAAAGGTAGGTAGCGCCAAGATCCGCGGCAGAAACCTTCACGGTGTTGCCGGAGGCATCGGTGGCGTTCACGTTGCTGTAAAGAGTGGAGCTCGTTGCAGAGTACTCCTCGGACACGATCTTGCCCTTTTCCTCCCACAGAGCAACGACCTCATAGCCGGTTGCGCCGAAGGTGGAATCCTCAAGACCTGCGATCACGCGGAGGTCGAAGGTGTTGTTCTCGACCTTGGTGGTCTGGTATGCGGTGAAGTCAGCCGCGGACTCGTCACGAAGACCGATACGGTAATCGTTTGCGGTGTAAACGGACAGATCGCTGAAGTATGCGGTGGTAGCGTAACGGGTGTCGAAGAAACGAACGATAGAGTCAGCAAGGGTGGTTACCTTGGTAACGAGAGTATAGGTAAGCACGTGCTGACCGTTGAGGTAGATCTCAGCGCTCTTGGTCGCGGGGCTGATTACAAAACGAATGTTGAACCACTCCTTGAGGGGCAGCTGCACGTCGGTACGGGAGGTGTTGTTGGCCTTGGTGCAAAGGTAACCGTCGGCGTCAACACGGATAGAGTTGTACTGGTGCTGGGTGGAGGATTCGCTGGCCTTGGTCATCCAGGTGAGGAAGGACAGGGGATAATCGTTGGGATGATTCGAATCCCCATCCGTCATGGTGGGGAACTGCTCGAAGTACATATTGGCTTCGATGAAGAAGGTGCTGTAATCGGCCAGCACGTTGTTGTCGTCGTGGATGAAATAGGTGGCACAGCCGTTTTCAATGGCAAGGCACTTCTTGCCGTCCTTCTCGGTGAGGGAGAGGGGGAAGTCGGCATCATTGGTTCCGTTGGGCTTCAGAGACAGGGAATACTCTGTGCTGCCCATGTTGTCGGTGATGGAGGACATTGCGTCAAAGTCCAGCTCCCATACGAAATCCTTGGGGGGGACCTCGTCAAGGCCGAGAGCGGCGGTGGGAAGGACGACGACACTCGAGCATACAAAGAGAAGCACGAGGGTCAGCGCGAGAGCGCGGATGGAAAGCTTACGTGTTTTCATAGGGGCTCCTTTCAAATTCTATCTTATGCCCAACTCATAGTGGTGGGCTTAGGATCTTGGATGATGATGGGACGGAGGAAGGTGATTGCCTTGCGAAGTCCCTCGTCGATGCTCATCAGGCTGTCCTCGTGCTCGATGGAGAGAACGCGGTCGTAGCCCACAAGCTGAAGGTTGGACACGAGATCGCGCCAGTAGCTCTCACCGTTGCCGAAGCCGACGGTGCGGAATACCCAGGAGCGGTGGATCTCGTCGCTGTAGTGCTTGGTGTCAAGCACACCGTTCTTGGCGGTGTTGTAGGGGTCGATCTTGGTGTCCTTGGCGTGAACGTGATAGATGGCGCCTGCCAGCTCGCGGATGGCGGCCACGGGATCCATACCCTGCCAGATAAGGTGGGAGGGATCGAAGTTGGCACCGATCACGTCGCCTACCGCCGCGCGGAGGCGGAGCAGGGTCTCGGGATTGTAGACGCAGAAGCCGGGGTGCATCTCAAAGGCGATGCGAACGCCGTGGGCTTTTGCGAATGCGCCCGCTTCCTGCCAGTAGGGAATGACCTTCTCGTTCCACTGCCACTCAAGGATGGCAAGGAAGTCCTCGGGCCAGGGGCAGGTGACCCAGTTGGGGTACTTGGCACCCTCGGAGTCGCCGGGACAGCCCGAGAAGGTGATGACGGTGTCAACGCCCAGCTTTTCGGCAAGAAGCACCGCCTGGCGGAAGTCGCGGTCGAAGGACGCGGCCACCGACTTGTCGGGGTGGAGAGGGTTTCCGTGAGCCGCAAGGGCACAGATCTCCACGTCATATTTCTTGAAGGTTGCTACAAAGTCGTCGAATTTTTTGGAGTCGGCAAGAAGCACCTCGGGGTCGCAATGGGCCTTTCCGGGGTAGCCGCCGGCGCCGATCTCAACGGTGTGTACGCCAAGGCCCGAGAGGATGGAGAGGGTCTCGTCCAGGGGCTTTGCGCCGTACAGGTTGGCAAGAACGCTGAGTTTCATAGGGTTTCCTTTCTG
The DNA here is from genome assembly GCA_045613705.1 of Eubacteriales bacterium. Classification (GTDB taxonomy): domain Bacteria; phylum Bacillota; class Clostridia; order Oscillospirales; family CAG-272; genus RGIG8775. Next base: position 7,180 of record JAZLBM010000027.1, read on the forward strand.
TTTTTGGGGGTCGCTCGCGCGTGGGCGCAAAACAACATTGTATATCATATATAAAATAATATCTCATTTTTTGGATTTTTGCAAGGCTTTTGCACAAACTTCTCACACATCGGCGTTTTATCCAATTTCCGCGCGAGCCGTTTGTGGATTTTGACGGCGGAAAATTGATGTTTAGCGCGCTGGTGCGCGAGTGCAGAATGCAGAGTGCAGAATGCAGAGTTAAAAATTGATGTTTGTCGGTCTGTTCATGGCGAGCAAATAGCCTCCCTCCGAGAGGGAGGTGCCGAGCGAATGCGAGGCGGAAGGAGCCTGCGGTACAAGTGACAAACGCTTGCCATACCAAGGCGCAAAAGGCTTTGCCACGCGTGCTCCCTCAGTCGCCTTGGGCGCCAGCTCCC
>JAZLBM010000028.1:0-2515 GCA_045613705.1 Eubacteriales bacterium
AATCCACAGAGCGGCGAAGGGCCATACGGGAGGCGATGAAATCCTCGTCAACGGGGATGCCGGGTGCCATACCGTCAAGCACCGCGCCGATCATAGCGCCGTGGCTTTCCCCAAAGAGGGTGACGGTGACGCTTGCGCCAAAGGTGTTTTTCATTGGGAAAGTGCCTCCTTTGCCATATTGCGGAACTCGGCAAGGGGTGCCGAGCGCAGCTCGAATTGCCCGATCTCGGGCACGTAAACGTAATGAATGCTGTCGCCGTCCATCTTTTTATCGTGAGAAACGGCGTCAAGGACGGCGTCCACGTCCATCTCAATGGAGGTGGGGAGTCCCACGCGGTCGAGCACCCTTCGGAGGCGCGCGCGAGCCTCGGGGGCGCACATAGGCAGCATACCGAGAGCGACACACTCGCCGTGATACAGGTCGCGCATCTCGAAGCAGCTTTCGATGCCGTGCCCTAGGGTGTGACCGAAATTGAGTACGCGGCGAAGCGACTTTTCGGTGGCGTCCTTCTCCACCACGCCCTTTTTGATGGCGAGGGAGGAGAGGATCACGTCGTCGAGGATGTCTGTGGGATCGGTCTCCTCCATCCGCGCAAACAGTTCGGCATCGCAGGTGGCCGCCATCTTGATGGCCTCGGCAAGTCCGTTCGCGATCTGCCGCGGAGGCAGGGTTGCAAGGGTATCAGGGTCCACGATGACACGCTTCGGCTGATGGAAGGCGCCCACACAGTTCTTCACACCGTCAAGATTGACGGCTGTCTTTCCGCCAATGGAGGAATCCACCTGAGAAAGCAGAGTAGTGGGCACGTTATAAAAGTCGATACCGCGCATAAAGGTAGCGGCGGCAAAGCCCGAAAGGTCGCCGACCACGCCTCCGCCCACGGCAACAACCGCGTCGGTGCGGGTAAAGCCGTGCTTCAGCATCTCGGAAAGCAGAAGAGAAAGGGTGCTGAGGCTCTTGCTGTCCTCACCCATGGGCACCGTGACAACCACGGGAGACTTGCAGGCCGCGGCAACCGTTTCGGCATAGACCGAGGGCACGCCGTCGTCGGTGACAACGAGAACCCGACGCTGAAGATTCAAAAGAGAGCCGATGCGCCCAAGGGCACCGCGGGAGACGATGACGTCATAGCGATCTGCGGGGGTGTTGCCGTACGAAACGGAAAGAACTGCAACACCGTCGCCCTCCGCAGCCGTTTTGGGCGCGGTGGGAGTCGTTTGCAGAGGAGACGGATCGGAGGAATCAGATAGGAGGCGTGCCTGGTAGTGGCGCGAGCCCTTCATTACGTCGCGCAAAAATTCCACGTAGCAGGGGCGGATATCCTCTTCCACGTAGCCTGAATTTTTGGCTACGACGGCCTCTTCCCGCGCGGGGTCGAGAACGGGCAGCTGATTTGCTTGCTTGTAGTCGGCAATCTGCTTGACGGCGCGCATGCGGCGCTCAAAAAGCTTTGCCATTTCCCGATCGACGAGGTCGATCTCTTCTCTTGCTTGTTGCAGTTCGTCCATGATATTCAGTTCCTTTTTGGGTAGGCGAAATTACTCCGCGATGATGATATAGGGGTAGATCTCCTGACCGCCGTCTACGAAGTAGACCTCGATGTCGGAGTGGTTTTCGGCAAGGTACGCCTCAAGGTCGGCGCGCTCTGCCTCGGTGGCGTCAACGCCGCAGAAGACGGTGAGCATAAACTTGTCGGGATCCGAAAGAAGCTTGTCGATAAGGGCATAGGTGGCTACGGCGCGGTCGGCGTTGGAGACCACGATCTCCTTCTCGATGATACCGATGGTGTCGCCGTTTGTGATGTGCACGCCGTTGAGATCGGCGTCACGGATGGAGGGGGAGATATAGCCTGCGGTCACGCGGGACATCGCCTCCTTCATCGCCTCGATATTGGCGTCCACGTCGGGGCAGGTCACGTCCATAGAGGACGCGGCCACGTAGCCTGTGCCGATGTTCTTGGTGGGGATCACGTGAACCTCGGCGTCCTCGTAGATCTCCGCCGCCTGCTGTGCCGCCATCAGAATGTTACCGTTGTTGGGGAACACAAAGATGTGCTCTGCGGCGATCTTGGCGAAGGCGTCAAGAAAATCGTTGGTGGAGGGATTCTGGGTCTGCCCGCCCTGTACGATCTCGTCAACACCCGCCTCGCGGAAAAGTGCCTCGATGCCGGGGCCGCTCGTAACAGTCACCATGCCGTACTGCTTCTTCTCCACGGGCTTTGCGGGAGCTTCGGTCTTTTTGGACTCCTCCACCTCCGAGTGCTGAACGGACATATTCTCGATCTTGACGGTCAAGAACTCGCCGAAGGTGCGGCAATGTGCCAGAACCTTTTCGGGGGTGAGGGTGTGCACGTGAAGCTTCACGATGGACTCGGTCTTGAAGGCCACCACGGAGTCGCCGATCTCGGCCAGGAACGCCTTCAGAGGCTCTACGTCAAAGGCCTCCACGTCGGTCTTGCTGTTTTGCAGACGGATGAGAAGCTCGGTGCAGTAGCCGTAGGTCATAACGCTGTCG
>JAZLBM010000029.1:0-1643 GCA_045613705.1 Eubacteriales bacterium
GCCAAGCACGCGGTGGTGCATCTTTACAACTCCACCTCGGTGGCCCAGCGCGAGGAGGTCTTCCGCAAGAGCCGCGAAGAAATCGTGAACATCGCCACCTTCGGAGCCAGACTTTGCAAGGAATATAAGCAGAAGGCGCGCGGCAAGATCACCTTCGAGTACTCTCCCGAGAGCTTCACGGGTACTGAGCCCGAGTTTGCGGCCGAGATCTGTAACGAGGTCATCCGCATCTGGGAGCCTACCCCCGAGGACAAGGTCATCATCAACCTTCCCGTTACCGTATCCCACTCTATGCCCCACGTTTACGCGGCGCAGGTGGAATATATGCACAAGAACCTTGAGAACCGCGAGAACGTTATCATCTCGCTTCATCCCCACAACGACCGCGGCTGTGCCATTGCGGACAGCGAGCTGGGTCTGCTTGCGGGCGGCGACCGAATCGAGGGTACCCTCTTCGGCAACGGCGAGCGCACGGGTAACGTGGATATCGTCACGCTGGCGCTGAATATGTTCTCCCAGGGCGTGGATCCCGGGCTTGATTTCACCAATCTGCCCGCCATCACCGCCGTGTACGAGCGCGTGACCCGTATGCACGTATACGAGCGTCAGCCCTATAGCGGTCAGCTGGTGTTTGCCGCCTTCAGCGGTTCCCACCAGGACGCCATCGCAAAGGGTATGAAGTTCCGCGAGGAAAAGGGGAACGGCATCTGGAACGTGCCTTACCTTCCCATCGACCCTGCCGACGTGGGCAGAGTTTACGAGGCCGACGTTATCCGCATCAACTCCCAGTCGGGTAAGGGCGGTATCGGCTACATTATGGAGACCCAGTTCAAGCACAATCTGCCTCCCAAGATGCGCGAGGCGTTTGGCTATCACGTCAAGAGCATTTCCGACCACGAGCACCGCGAGCTTCAGCCTCGCGAGGTCTACGACATCTTCGTGCGCGACTTCGTGAACCGTACCGACGTTGTGGACGTGAAGAAGGCGGTCTATACCGACGAGATCGAGGGCATTCGCGCCGAGTGTGTCATTTCCTACCGCGGCGAGGATAAGCTTACCATGTCCTTCGGTAACGGACGTCTTGACGCCGTGAGCAACGCCGTGAGGGCAATGATCGGCGTGGACTACAGCCTTGAGAGCTACACCCAGCACGCCCTTGACGAGAAGTCCACGGCAAAGGCGGCTTCCTACGTCAGCATCAAGTACGACGGTCGCGTCTACTGGGGAACGGGTATCGACAGCGATATCATCGTTTCCTCCGTAAAGGCTCTCATCAGCGCCGTCAACAGAATGCTTGGGGAACTGAAGTAAACGATAAATTGATGCTTATCGCGCTGAAGCGCGAAGTGCAGAATGCAGAATGCAGAGTGCAGAGTGCAGAGTGCAGAGTTAAAAATTGATGTTTATCGGTGCGTTATGTCTATGCGCAAACGAACGAATTTGATCTAAACATTGTAGGGACAGGCGTCCTCGACTGTCCGCGACAAAGGATTTTGCAATTTCAAAATTGATAAAATCCCTTTGTAGATGGTGTTTATGCACAGCCGCAAATAAAACCAATTCTCTTCGTTTCCGGACAGTCGAGAACGCCTGCCCCTACGGTTATGAGGGTACGGTTTCGTTTCTGCTTAGCCATATCAAAC
>JAZLBM010000030.1:0-3050 GCA_045613705.1 Eubacteriales bacterium
GCTCTGAGCGGTTTTATAAAAATGGGATCTTATTCAAGGCCTCTTCTTGCGCGCATCTGGGCTTTCATACGAAGCTCGGTGTTGAGGATCTTCTTACGAAGGCGGATGCTCTTGGGGGTAACCTCAATCAGCTCGTCGTCGTTGATGAACTCGATGGCTTCCTCCAGGGTGAAGATGATGGGAGGCGTGAGAAGCAGCTTCTCGTCCGCACCCGAGGAACGGATGGCGGTCAGGTGCTTTTCCTTACAAGGGTTGATGGCAATATCGTCGTTCTTGGGGTTCTCGCCCACGATCATACCCTCGTAAACGGGGGTCTGGGGACCGACGAACAGGTTGCCGCGCTCCTGAGAGTTGTAAAGGCCGTAACGGGTGGTCACGCCGTTCTCCGACGCCACAAGGGAGCCGGTGAAGCGCACCACGATCTCGCCGCGGTAGGGCTGATAGTCCTCGAATACCGAGTTCATAATACCCTCGCCGTGGGTGGCGGTGAGGAACTCGGAGCGGTAACCGAAGAGTCCGCGGGCGGGGATGATGTACTCGATACGGGTGCGGTTGCCGATGGGAGTCATCTCCACAAGGTCGCCCTTGCGGCGTCCCAGCTTCTCCACTACGGCGCCCACGTATTCCATAGGAACGTCCAGGGTCACGCGCTCCATAGGCTCGCACTTGACACCGTCGATGTCCTTGTAAAGCACACGGGGGTTGGAGCAGCAAAGCTCAAAGCCCTCGCGGCGCATATTTTCAATGAGGATGGAAAGGTGCATCTCACCGCGTCCTGCCACCTTGAATTCCTCGGTGGTGTCTCCATCGGACACGCGAAGGGATACGTCCTTCAGAAGCTCGCGGTAAAGTCTGTCGCGAAGCTGACGGGAGGTAACGAACTTACCCTCCTTACCCGCAAAGGGGCTGGTGTTGACCGCAAAGGTCATCTCAAGGGTGGGCTCGCTGACCTTGACGAACTCCAGAGGCTCGGGCGCGGCAAGGCTGGTGACGGTATCACCGATGGTGATGGTCTCGGCACCCGAGAAGCACACGATGTCGCCGACGTTGGCGGTCTCCACAGGCACGCGGACAAGTCCGTCGATCTGGAAGAGAGCCACGATCTTGGCGCGCTTGGGCGCCTCGCCCGTGTGATAGTTACAGATGTAAACGTCCTGGTTCTTGCGGATGGATCCACGCTCTACGCGACCGATACCGATACGTCCCACGTAATCGTTGTAGTCGATGGAGGAAACCAGCACCTGAAGCTCGCCGTTCTCGTCGCCCTCGGGCGCGGGAATATAGTCGATGATCTTGTCAAAGAGAGGCTTGAGGTCAACGCCCTCGCCAAGGGGATCCTCGGTGGCGGTACCCGCGCGACCCGAGCAGTAAAGCATGGGGCTGTCCAGCTGCTCGTCGTTTGCACCGAGATCCAGAAGAAGCTCCAGAATCTCGTCCTCAACCTCGCCGATACGGGCGTCGGGCTTGTCGATCTTGTTGATAACAACGATGACGCGGTGATTGAGCGCCAGAGCTCTCTGCAGAACGAAGCGGGTCTGGGGCATAGGGCCCTCTGCCGCGTCAACCAGCAGAATAACGCCGTTGACCATCTTGAGGATACGCTCAACCTCGCCGCCAAAGTCGGCGTGTCCGGGGGTATCAATAATATTGATCTTGACGTCACCGTAGTGTACGGCGGTGTTTTTGGCAAGAATGGTGATGCCGCGCTCGCGCTCCAGCGCGTTGCTGTCCATAACGCGTTCCTCGGTCTCCTGATTCTCGCGGTATGCGCCGCCCTGCTTCAAGAGCTCGTCCACAAGGGTGGTCTTTCCGTGGTCAACGTGAGCGATGATCGCTACGTTACGCAAATCCTCTCTGATCAATGTCGTTTCTCCTTTTTGTTTATATTTTGTAAAATCGTTTTCAAATTTTGATTTATCGGTGTGTTCGATTTGCGCACAAACACCGTAGGGCGGGGGCTTGCTCCCGCCGTAACAACCGATAAACCGCACATTTTCGGCGGCACCAAGGCACCGCCCTACAAGGTACGGTTCGCGCCATTTTGTTTGTGCAAACACACCGATAAACATCAATTTATCTTTTTGTCCGAATTTTTTCGTAACAATATATTATATCACGATTTTTTTGTTTATAAAATACACCAAATGACGATTTTCGCCGTGTCACGTCATATTTTTTTGTTTATTTTAACCTTTGGTGACCTGCGATCCGTAATATCCCCTTTTCAAACCCGTCCTTCACCACCGTCCGAGACGGAAAACAAATCTAAAATATTAAACAATTTATTTACATTTGTAAAATGTTATTGACAACATTTCCGTTATTTGCTACAATAAAGGTGAGATAGAAAAAAACGTTAGCATCGGTAAAGGAGGCTTTATGTACACCAGTTATATCAAGTTGTGGAAGCTCTTAGTTGAACGGGGGCTTACCAAAACAGATCTTTGCCGCGCCACGGGAATGAGCACCCGAACCCTGGCAAAACTTGTCGCAAACCGCTCGGTGACCACCGACACCCTGCTATCGGTCTGCGAGGCTCTGGACTGCGGCATTGAAGACATTATGGAATTTACAAAAGAACCGCCCGAGCGCCCCCTGGCCTTGGTCTATAAGGAACATAGCAAAAAAGCGGTTCCCTGCGGTGCTTTGCAGGTGGTTGAATTTACGCACCTTGATACGACCTTTAAAATCGGTGTCACCAACGAGACCGCCAACCGTCACACCGTCATTCATTGCGAGGCGAACGGCGTAGTGTGGGAGCAGTTGTATCCCGTCGGGATCTCCCCCGCCGAAACGCGATCTGTCATCTGCCCGCCTGCCTTTTTGGAGCGCGGAAAGGTGTGTATCCTTCTCATTGACGGGTACCCCGCCAACATCACGGGACTTGACGAAGCCATCTATCTGTCCGCAAAACGCGAGTATCGTGACGGCGGTCTCTACGTAATGTCCACCGCCGCCTTCAAGCTTTTCCGCACGACAAAGTCAGAGGGGTAAATTGATGTTTGTCGGTGGGTTCGCACGAACAAAATGGCGCGAACCGTACCCTTGTA
>JAZLBM010000031.1:0-4646 GCA_045613705.1 Eubacteriales bacterium
CAGAGCTTGGCTATCACCCCCATCAGGCGCAGTCCACCTTCCGCTTCCTCGTCTCCAATACGGGAAGCTGGTCGACCAAGGAATATCTGCCGATGGGTTGTATGTACAGCACCGCCAAAAAAGAGGCGATGCTTTGGCAGATCGAGTCCAATACCTCCTGGAGCTGGGAGATCTCCGACTACGGAAATCTTCTTTATATGCGGCTTTCGGGCCCCTCCGAGCAAGAAAACGGCTGGTGGAAGAGCCTTCAACCGGGTGAGTCCTTCGAGAGTGTGAAGGCCGCCCTGTCCTTTGGTGAGGATTTCAACGCGGCACTTGCCGAGATGACCGCCTATCGCCGCCTCATCGCCCACCGCGTGGCATCCGACCGCCATCACCCCGTGATCTTCAACGATTATATGGGTTGCCTCAACGCCGACCCGACCACCGAAAAGCTTTTGCCCCAGATCGATGCCGCCGCCGAGGCAGGATGCGAGATCTTCTGCATCGACGCGGGCTGGTACGCCGACAATAGCGGCTGGTGGGGCACCATCGGCACCTATGAGGAGTCCCCCGACCGCTTCCCGCAAGGCTTCCGCGAGGTGTTTGATTACATCCGCGCGAAGGGCATGCGCCCCGGTCTTTGGGTAGAGCCCGAGGATATCGGCACCGCCAGCACCAGCCTTGAAAAATTTGACGACGATTGCTTCTTCGCGCGTCACGGCATCCGCACGGTGGAGCGCGACCGCTATCAGTTTGATATGCGAAATCCTCGCGTGCGAGAGCATCTGAGTGCCCTTATCGACCGCCTTGTTGCCGACTACGGGCTTGCCTATTTTAAGTTTGACTACAACATCGACGCGGGCGTGGGCACCGAGCGAAACGCCGACAGCTGTGGCGACGGTCTTTACCGCCACGGTCTTGCCCTCGTTTCCTGGATCGACGAGCTTCAGGAAAAATACCCCGATCTCATTATTGAAAACTGCTCCAGCGGCGGTATGCGAATGGACTACTGCCAGCTGCAGCATTATTCCGTACAGTCCCTCACCGACGCCTGGGAGAACCGCTATATCGTGCCCATTGCGGCCTCATCTCCCACGGGCGTGCTCCCCGAGCAGGCCTGCGTATGGTCGGTGCCTCGCGTAGAGTTTACCCTCGATCAGATCGCATCGTGTATGGTGAACACGATGCTCCGCCGCGTTCACCTCAGCGGAAAGACCGCCTTTTTGAACGAAGAACAGAGGGCCATCCTCCACGAGGGCGTGAGGGTGTATAAGGCGACGCGTCATCTCGTTGACAAGCTGACGCCCTTCTATCCCTTCGGCGTCCCCGATCTTGCGAACAGCAAGACCCAAGCCGTAGGCTTCCGCGATGAGACGCGTTGCTTCCTTACCGTCACCAACCTCGGTGACGCGCGTGAGATCACCGTCCCCCTTGATTTCACCCCCGTCTCCGCCGAAATTCTCTACCCGCAGCTCCCCTGCGAGTGCCGCACCGAGGGCAACGCCATCGTCCTCTCCCTGCGACAGAATCAGGCGGTATTTCTGAATATTTTATAAAGAAAAAGGACGCTTGCGCGTCCTTTTTTTATAATACCTGCTGATCGTTGACAACGAGGCGGAATTTGAGCCCCAAAAACTCTGCCGCCTTGCGGCACATAACCATGCGTCCAAGGAAAATTTCAAAATAGTCCATCACCGAGCTGATGGATATGTCGACGGTCAAGCGCGAGATGATCTCCTTCGTCTCCGTGTTGATCACGAGCTCGGACTTCTCTACCGAGTAGTTGACTCTGTCGTGGTTGTCAAAGCTGGAAATATCAAGGTTACGCACGCGGCTTCGGCGCACGTCGGTCTTGTCGGCCAGGATCAGCGCCGCCGAGACCGCATCCACGGGCACGCCCGTGCCCTCATCGTGGTTGCCGATAGCGGTGATGACCGTGGCGATGTCCTCGGGGGGCATCTCCTTATGGTCAAGCAGACGGAACATCATCACGGCACCGCTCTGGGAATGCTCCACGCGGTTGACGATGTTGCCGATGTCGTGGGTAAAGCCCGCGATCTGCGCCAGCTCCACGGTGTGGGCAGGATAGCCGAGTGTCTCCAGAATGTAACGCGCCGTGTCTGCCACCTTGGTCACGTGGGCAAAGCTATGCTCGGTGTATCCGAGTGCCTCCAGCGCCTCGTCCGCTTTTTTGATGTATGTTCTGATTGTTTCGTCGTTTTTAATTTCTGCAAATGTAAGCATAGGACTCCTTTATATAATTTTTATTTTATTGTATCATACCCGACCGTAAAGAATGGCGTTTCCGCGCTTTCCCTCCCGTCTGATAATGCCAAGATGCTCCAGAACCGAAAGATCGGCGGAAAGTGCCCGCTTTCGCGCGCCGGTAAGCCTTGAAAAATCTGCTGAGGTAAAGACCGTGGGCAGCTCCGTGGGCAAGAAGACCGCCGAAACGTCTGCGGCACTCGCCATATCCACCATATCCAAAAGCTCGCCGGGGATGCGCTCGATCCTCGAGGCTTTTCTTTTTTTGTCTGCGCCGTAGCCGTCAAGACGCTTATATTCGTCCACCGAGAGGAATACGAGGCGAAGGGTCACACGGGAAAAATCCAGAAGCTCGCGAAGCCAAAGCATCTCTCGGAGCACCCGATAGCGGGCGTGGGACACGGTTACGCGGCGAGGCTTTCCCTCGGCGGCACCCGTCTCGGGATCGATCCAAAAGAGGCGTTTATGCGTGACCACGGGTGCTACGATGACCACCCGTTTATCGTCGCGCGTCAGATAGTAGGTCAGTTTTTTCTTCAAGGGATAAAAGCCGCCCGTCTGGATCTCGTAGAGGGTACCGTCTACCACCGCGTCGGCAAAGAAATCACCCATTCCCACCTCGTGGCAGTCGGCGTCATCGCAGAAAAAGTGCTTGAGGACAAGATGCATACATTTTTCGCCGTAGGTGCCAATGCCCATATCGGCGCGCTCACCCGACAGCACCGCCTCGGTCACGGCGGCAAATCGCGCCTTTTGCGCGTCGGTTACCATCTGCCTCACACTCCTTCCGTATAGCTTTCTTTGGTTCTACATATTATAATACCACAAACGCCGCCGTTTGTCTCGAAAAAAATTAAATTTTGCCTTTTGAAATCAATTTTGTTTCACATAAATTTCGCAGAGCGGCGCATAGTAGTATTGCACACAAAGCAAAGACCAAATCCAAGGCATCAATATCCAAAGGAAGCCAACACAATGAACCACACAACCAAACCTTATAAAACGGCGCGGGTGCTGCTTCTCTCCCTTACGGCGCTCGCCCTCGTCTTCGCGGCGCTTTTGGGGATCTATGACGCGACCATCCCCGATCGCGTCTCTTATTTTGAGGGAAACGATCTGCCCGTATATTTTGCCGCGTCACCCCGTGTCCTTGACGACGCCTGCCCCTGTTCCACGGGCGAGGAACAGACCCAGGCCCTTACGGTGCAATACCGACTGTTTGATCTGATTCCCGTCAAGACGACCACGGCGGAGTCCTATCGACGGCTTCAGGTCTATCCCGGCGGTATGCCCTTCGGCGTCAAGTTTTTCACAAGCGGCGTCACCGTCGTCGGCTTCTCCGACGTGGAAGCAGGCGGAAAGACGGTCAATCCCGCCCGTGAGGCGGGTCTGAGACAAAAGGACGTCATTACCCACGTGGATGGCAGAGAGCTTGCGGACGCCGCCGATCTGACCGCCGCCATCGAGGCCTCGGACGGGCACCCCATCACCTTCCGTTGTCTTCGGGGCGAGAAGACCCTGGACTTTACCGTGACCCCTGTGCTCTCGGGTGACGAGGGGCGCTACAAGACGGGCATTCTCGTCCGTGATAGCGGCGCGGGCATCGGCACCGTCAGCTTTATCATCCCCGAGAGCAACTATTTTGCGGGTCTCGGGCACGGCATCTGCGACACCGACACGGGGGCGCTTGTGCCCATCTGCCGCGGCACCGTGGTGGACGTGACCATCAGCGGCATCACCAAGGGCGAGAGCGGCGCCCCCGGCGAGATCCACGGCTTTTTCAATCCCGGCAAGACCGGCACGCTTTTTGGCAACACCGATTGCGGCGTGTACGGCGTGCTTTCACATCTGCCGAAGGAATGCACCTCCCTCGTGTCTATCGCCCTCAAGGACGAGCTGAAGGAGGGTGACGCCTATATCCTCTCCACCTTGGACGGTGGCGGTATCGGGCGGTATGACGTGAGCATCTCGGATATCAACCGTAACGCCGAGGGCGGGAAATGCTTCACCGTCACCGTCACCGATCCCGACCTTCTTGAAAAAACGGGCGGCATCGTGCAAGGAATGAGCGGCAGCCCCATCATCCAGAACGGCAAGCTCGTCGGCGCCGTCACCCACGTTCTTGTCAGTGATCCCTCCCGCGGCTACGGCATTTTTATTGAGAATATGCTCTCCGCCGCAAAGCTCCCCGAGGCACGGGCGTCGTAAAATATAAGGCAATATCAAACCGTCGCGGAATGATATTGCCTTTGTTTTGTAAATTTTGATTTATCGGTGTGTTTGCACTCGCTTTGAAGCCTTCCCTAAGATAGGGAAGGTGTCGCGGAACGCGACGGATGAGTGTGCGCCAATTGATGTAATATCAGACTCCGCACCCTCATCAGTCACCTCCGGTGACA
>JAZLBM010000032.1:0-1572 GCA_045613705.1 Eubacteriales bacterium
TCAAAATGACGCAATATTCAGCGGTACCCATGCCAGAAAAGTTTTGCGGAGCTTTTTCAAAAGCGACCCTTTCGTAATGCGATACAGTAAGTATCTTCTCACCTATAAACATCAATTTCTACAAATAAAAGCCCGTGTGTATTTCTCACACGGGTTTCTTTTTATTGTACCGTTCCCAAAATGAGGGGACGGAGGTCGGGCTCGTTTGCGCCGATGAAGGTGGATTCCAGGAATTTGCGTTCGCCGCCGTCAAGAAGCGCCTCGCGGTCGGCGTAAAGGGTGGCGAGCACCTCGCCCTTCGTCACGCGGTCGCCCGTTTTCTTCACAAGGCGGATGCCCGCCGCGAAGTCAATGACGTCGTCCTTGGTGTTTCGCCCCGCGCCGAGAAGCAGACTGGCCGTGCCGTAGCCCTCGTTATCCACGCCCGTAATATAACCGTCCGAGGGACAGATCACGTCGCGCTGATATTTTGCCTTGGGGAAGCTTTCCGTATCGTAGATCCACGCGGGGTCGCCGCCCTGCGCCTTGACCATCTTGGCGAAGGTATCAAGAGCCGAGCCGTCGGCAATGGCGCCACGAACCATCCTCTCGCACTCTTCAAGGGTGCCGTGCTCCGCAAGACAAAGCATACCCGACGCCAGCGCCACACAAAGCTCACGAAGATCCTCGGGTCCTTCTCCGCGAAGCACCTCGATGGCTTCGATCACCTCAAGAGAGTTACCGATGGCAAAGCCGAGAGGTCTGTCCATATCGGTGATAAAGGCCATCATCCGCTTGCCTGCCTGCTTGCCGATGCCAACCATCAGCTCGGCGAGGGTGCGACTGTCCTCCTCGGTCTTCATAAAGGATCCGCTTCCGGTCTTGACGTCAAGCACGATGCAATCGTCGTCTGCCGCAAGCTTTTTACCCATAATGCTGGATGCGATAAGGGGCATACTGTCAACGGTTGCCGTCACGTCACGAAGGGCGTACAGCAGCTTGTCTGCAGGGGCAAGGGTTGCGCTCTGACCAACGATGGCAATGCCCGTCTCGTTGACGATGCGCTCAAACTCCTCGGTTGCCATATCGGTGCGGAAGCCTGCGATAGCCTCCAGCTTGTCAACCGTACCGCCCGTGTGTCCAAGTCCGCGACCGCTCATCTTGGCGACCTTGACGCCAAGGGACGCCACCACAGGTGCTACCACAAGGCTGGTCTTGTCGCCAACGCCGCCGGTGGAATGCTTGTCCACGCGAAGTCCCTTGATATTGGGGAAAGAGAGCTTCTCACCCGAATCACGGATGGCAAGGGTCAGCGCCGTGGTCTCCTCAAGCGTCATTCCGCGGATAAAGATGGCCATACAAAGGGCCGCCGCCTGATAATCGGGGATCTCTCCCTTTACGTAACCCTCCGTAAAGAAGCGGATCTCGGCCTCGGTGAGAGCGCCGCCGTCCCGCTTTTTACGGATAATATCATACATTCTCATAGTAGTCCTCAAGCAAGCGAATCGGGGTTGAAGGCAAGGGGAAGCAAGTCCGAGAGCTTGTGGATCTCATACTTGTCAGCCGAGCCCAATACCACGGGAAATTCGCCGT
>JAZLBM010000033.1:0-3195 GCA_045613705.1 Eubacteriales bacterium
TCCGTCACACTCCGTGTGCCACCTCCCTCTCGGAGGGAGGCCTTAAATGTGCCGACGAACCCACCGATAAATCAAAATTTGAAGGATAAATTGATGTTTGTCGGTATGTTAGCAGTTGCTTCGTAAGCCTTCTCTATGATAGAGAAGGTGTCACCGAAGGTGACGGATGAGTGTGCGCCGATTGCTGTTGTGATAAGGCTTCGCACCCTACACCACACAGCCCTTCGGGCTTTGGAGCTTCTCCATCTTGGAGAAGCCTTTAAAATCTCGCCGTGAAGACACCGCCAAATCAAAATTTGAATCACAATTATCTTCGCAATTCAACTTTTTGCGCGCATTTTAGGGGGAAAATATGAAAACGATACTGATTTTTATTCTGACGGCGTGTATGCTCTTATCTGCCGTCGCGTGCACGGGCACGCCCGTGGAGACGGGAACGGAAACGGAGAGCGAGACCGTCACGGTTGATACGCCCGAGGAGACCGAAACCGAGACGGATCCCCCCGAGACCGAGCCTGTCGAGACCGAGCCGCCCGTCCCCGACCGCGCAGACGTGGAATGCCGCGCCGTAGACGAGTGGGCTGACGTGGGGCTTTCCTGGGAGGGAAGTCAGGCGGTGCTTCTTCTGTCCTTGCCCGAAAACTGGACTCTTGAGGCCTACACCACCGACACCTATCTGATCCTTTCGGACGGCTACGAGATCGGAAGCGTGAGCACCACGGTTCCCAAGGCCGCCGAGAAGAAGGTGGTCACCGAATTCTACGAAAACGGCGCCTATCAGCTTGACTACGAGGTGCGCCTTGTAAAGCTTGGCAACGCCTACGCCTATCGCCACGTATTTGCCTTCTTCTATACCACCGAGGACGAGGATCTCCGCGTCTTCCTTGAGATCGATTACGACCAGCTTGACGCCGCCGCCGCGCGGCACGTCGCCGAGAGTATGGCACCTGCGGGCGAGAACGCCAAGCCCCTGCGCCTTCACCTTTCGGACAAGGGAACCTGCCGCATTCTCGTCATTGGTAACAGCTTTATTTCCTCCTCCTCCATCGGCTCCTTCCTCACCGAATGGCTTGCCAAGGAGGGCACCTACACCGTTCGGGTGGTATCCCGCGGTTATGGCAGCGTAGAGGACTTCGCCGCCGACGAATGGATGAACGAGGTTCGCGCGGGTGCCTACACCGCCGTCTTTATGTGCGGCTTCTACAACGAAAACGACGTGATGCAATTTCCTCGCGTCATGGCCGCTTGCCACGAGTCGGGCACCGAGCTGATTATGTTCAACGCCCACAACGAGACGGCAAGTCGCGTGGCCGAGGCGCGCGCCCTCTATTCCCACATTCCCGTGCTTGACTGGCAGGGTAAGATCAACGCCCTCATCGATGCGGGCGTGGACTACTGGATGTTCTGTATCAACGATTCTCATAAGCACAGCACGGTGCTCGCGGGCTACGTGGGCGCGTATATGATCTATCAGGCTCTCTTTGGCGAAGCACCGCCCGACTACACGGGCAAGGCTATGTCTATGGAACAGGCGCGCATTCTTCTGCCCGCAGAGTTCCTTGAAACGGGCATTGCGCCCGGCGAGCACGTCTACGAGGTCTACACGCTGGGCGAAGCCGCCGTGAGCACGGGCGCGTCCGACAAGCCCGTTCCCGACCGCGACGGTCTCAAGCGTATTTCCGTGAACGAATGGCGCGAGGTGGGTCTCAATCTGAAGGATTCCGAGACGGTGATCGCTCTGGATATTCCCGTAGAGTGGGCGCTTCGGGACGATATGTCTCATACCTATACGATTACCTGCGACGACGCCGAGGTGGGGCGCGTCACCACCCGTCCCTCCACCTATGCCGAGAGGGAAACGGTGCGGCACGTCGACGCCGTCGGCATCTCTCTTGACTACGAAATCTGCCTTGTGGAGGGCAAAAAGGCCTTTGTGTGGCAGCACGTTTTTACCTTCACGTCGGACGACGGTGTGCTCTGTCTTGAGGTGGACTACGCCGAGCTTGACGAGAAGGCGGTCGCGAGCATTCTGTCCTCCTTTGAGCGCGCCAAGCTTCGCGAGGGCAATCTCAAGCTTCCTATGGCGCAATCGAACGGCTCGAATAAGATCTTTATTATTGGAAACAGCTTTGTCCGCACCTCTGCCGTGGGCGATTTCCTCGGCGATTTCATAAAAAACGGAAAGAAGGATATGCAGGTCGTCTGGGAGTCGGTCAGCGGCGCGGTTGCCCGCGGATATGAATTGTCAAAGTACCTCGATCCCATCCGAAACGGCGAGTATTCGGTGGTCTTTTTGTGCGGTCTCTACTATGATGAGGACGTTCACGTGATCGGCACTTATCTTGACGCCTGCCGACAGTCGGATACCCTTCTTGTGGTCTATCCCGCCCACAACGAGCGCCAGCCCCAGATCGATATGGCCAAGGAGGCCTATCCCACCGTCCTCTTTATGGATTGGAAGGAGGAGGTCAACGAGATCCTCGCCACGGGCGTCGATTATTGGGAATTCTGCCAGAATGACGATTGGCACCACAGCAAGCCCCCCGCGGGCTATATCGGCGCGCATATGATCTATATGGCACTCTTTGATGAGGTGCCGCCCGAATATACGGGCAGTCAGATCACAATGAAGAAGCTCCGCACCCTGATTCCCGAATCCTATATCACCGGCGGCTTCACCCCCGCCGAGCGGCAGATCACCATCTATGAGCTTTGTGAGTGAAGGATAAATTGATGTTTATAGGTGAGTTTAAAGCCTTCCCTAAGATAGGGAAGGTGGCGGCGAAGCCGACGGATGAGTGTGCGCCAATTCCGCATTCTATAAGACTTCGCACCCTCATCACCCGCTTCGCGGGAGCTTCTCCATCTTGGAGAAGCCTTTAAAAATCACGCCGTCTTGTTTACGGTCGCAATATAAGCCTCCCTCCGAGAGGGAGGTGGCGCCGCAAGGCGACGGAAGGAGCCTGCGATACAATCGGGAAGCACTCGCCATATCAAGGCGCGCAAGGGTTTGTTGCGCGTGCCCCTCCACCCGCTCCGCGGGAGCCCCCTCCCGGAGGGAGCCTTTAAAATCTCGCCGTAAAGACGCCGACAAATCAAAATTTGAAATCCCCCGAAAGGAGAATGCATATGAACGTTACCATAACCGAAGCCGAATTCCGCAAGCGCCTGCAAGGGACGCTTTCGGGCTGCTAT
>JAZLBM010000034.1:0-6284 GCA_045613705.1 Eubacteriales bacterium
ATCGCCCCTACGGGTTTGAGGGTTATCTTTCGTCACATCAACCCACCGCCAAATCAAAATTTGAAGGATAAATTGATGTTTATCGGGGAGTTATGGCTATGCAGAAATGAACGAATACCTGGTAGGGGTCGGCGCCCACGACGACCCGCGACGAACGAATTTGCAGTTGCAAAATTGGTAAAATGCGTTTATATCAAGGAATTGTAGCCGAGAACGATATGAAATCCCGACCTTCTCGGGGCGTCGAAGGCGCCGCCCCCTACCGATTTTGTGCGCATATTAAACCCACCGCTAAATCAAAATATGAAAAAAAGAGAGCGAGGAAATCCTCGCTCTCTGTGAATGATAAACTTATCTCTGGATACGACCGGTGCCGTCGCCGCCGGCAAGCTTCTCAACCTCTGCAACGGTAACCATGTTGTAGTCACCCTCGATAGAGTGCTTGAGAGCGGAAGCCGCAACTGCGAACTCAACTGCGCCCTGGGTGGTCTTGCCGTTCATAAGGGAGTAGATCAGACCGCCGCCGAAGGAGTCACCGCCGCCTACGCGGTCGATGATGTGGAGATCGTACTTCTTGGAGAAGCAGTACTCGTCGTCAGCCACGTTGTAGAGCATTGCAGACCATCCGTTATCGAATGCGGAGCGGCTCTCACGAAGGGTGATAGCAACGTAGGTGAAGTTGAACTTGTCAGCAAGCTGCTTGGCAACCGACTTGTAGCCCTCGTGATTCAGCTTACCGCCGTAGATATCGGTAGCCTCAGCCTCGATACCGAATACGTCCTTTGCGTCCTCCTCGTTGGAGATGCAAACGTCAACGTACTGGCAGAGGTCGGTCATAGCGGCTCTTGCCTCGTCGCGAGTCCAGAGCTTGCCGCGGTAGTTAAGGTCGCAGGGGATGGTGATACCCTTCGCCTTTGCAGCCTTACAAGCCTCACGGCAGATCTCAACTACGTTCGGACCCAGAGCGGGCGTGATGCCGGTGAAGTGGAACCACTCAACGTCCTCAAAAATAGCATCCCAATCGAAATCAGCGGTAGTAGCCTTTGCGATTGCGGAGTTTGCACGGTCGTAAATACAAACGGAGCCTCTCTGAGAAGCGCCCTTCTCGTTGAAGTAGATACCTACGCGGTCGCCGCCACGGACGATCTTGGTGGTATCAACGCCATAGCGGCGAAGGCTGTTTACTGCCGACTGACCGATAGCGTGGGTGGGGAGCTTGGTTACGTAAACGGCGTCCATACCGTAGTTTGCAAGGGAAACGGCAACGTTTGCCTCACCGCCACCGAAGGTGAACTCTACGTGGTCGCACTGTACGAATCTCTCGTAGTTATAGGGCTGAAGGCGGAGCATAAGCTCGCCGAATGTAACAACTTTCTTCATTATTTTATCTCCTTTTTATTTTACAAGATGGTATGCGAAGCCGTTGATCTCGTCGGCAAGGTATACGAACTTCATAGAGCCGTCCTTATCGTAGGTAGCGGTGCTCATATCGAACTTCACACCGCGACGACCCAGGTGGTAAACAGCGCGATCAACGCTATTGGTCTGGATAGCAATGTGACCATTGGTACCGGGACCCTTGTCATTCATCAGCTCAAGCTCCTCGGATGCGAAGATGGACTTGGAGGTCTCACGCGCGCCGAAGGAGAATACGTCGCCAAGAACCTTGGCAGCCTCAGAGGAGGTGGTGCCGCAGGGGTTGATACCGATATGCTTGAACTTGAAGCCGAGCATGGTGTCAACAGCGCCGCGAACCAGAGCCTTGATGCCGTCAAAGTCGCCTGCAGCGATCATCTCGGGCTTCACCATCCAGCTGCCGCCGCAGCAGATGATCTTGGAGAAGGCAAGGTAATCGTTTACGTTCTTGGGGTTTACGCCACCGGTGGGCATAAAGGTAACGCCACCGTAGGGAGCGGACATAGCCTTGATCATCTCAAGACCGCCGGACTGCTCTGCGGGGAAGAACTTAACGGTCTTAAGACCAAGCTCAAGAGCCGCCTCAATGCCGGTGGGGTTGTTAATGCCGGGAACGATGGGGCAACCCTTTTCCTGGCAGTACTTTACGATCTCGGGGTTGAAGCCGGGGCTGACGATGAACTTTGCGCCTGCCTCGATAGCATCATCTACCTGTGCCTTGGTAAGCACGGTGCCTGCGCCCACGATCATATCGGGGTACTCGCGTGCGATGATAGCGATCGCTTCCTTTGCGGCCGCGGTGCGGAAGGTTACCTCAGCACAGGGCAGACCGCCTTCGACCAGCGCCTTAGCAAGAGGAGCCGCGTCCTTGGCATCATCGATCTTGATAACGGGAACAATACCGATGAGGGAGAGTTCTTTTAAGATATCGTTCATTTTGTTTGTCCTCCAAAACAAATTTATACATATATCATTGTACACCAACATTCCCCGAATGTCAAGACGTTGCGCCCACAAATTGCGGATTTTTCTTGATTTCCAAGCGCCACCGTATTGAGACGTTTTTGGGCGGCTTGTTAAATTGATGTTTATCGGTGTGTTCGCACAAACAAAATGGCGCGAACCGTACCTTGTAGGGCGGTGCCTTGGTGCCGCCGAAAATGTGCGGTTTATCGGTTGCTACGGCGGGAGCAAGCCCCCGCCCTACGGTGTTTGTGCGCAAATCGAACCCACCGACAAATCAAAATTTGAAGCATAAAAAGACCGCCGCGAGCGGTGGCTCGCGGCGGGGGAAATCGGTTTTATTATTTGAAGTATTCTACACCGTCGAAATATTCGATAAGGGCGTAGGAGTTCTTATTGAGCATTGCCAGCTGCTCGGTAAAGTCGCTGTAGATCTCGAAGTCCTGATTCCAGTCGACGATACCCTTGTTGGAGGACTGAGCCGCCGCCGCTGCACCCTTGGGGTCGGTGGGGTCGTTGTCGATAAACTGGAACTGGAACCAACCTACGTTGTGCTTGCACTGAAGCAGCTTCAGCGTAAAGTTCTGATAGAAATAGCCGCGCTCGGTCTGAGTCGCAACGACCCATCCCGCACCGCCGTTGTTGTCCATGGGGTTGCCGTTGGCATCGAAGGAATCGTTACCCTTGGCGTAGAACTCGGTTACCACGAAGGGAATGCCGAGCCACTTGCCCATTTCGTCAAGACCGGGAGCGCCTTCGCCGTCACCGTGAGTCTCGATCTCCCAGACGTGGTAGTAGTTGATACACATGATATCACACCAATAACCGGTGAATCTCATGATCCACTCCCACTTGTCGGCGTCGCAAAGATAGCGGTTGCCCAGGTACATATGGTTGGGATCGTACTTGTCAAGCGTCTCTGCGCAAACCTTGTAGTATCTGTCGTAGATAAAGCCCTTGAAGAGGTCCCAAAGGTCGATGCCCAGCTTTTCGCAGTACATATCGATATCCTGGACGCGAGGAGCATCCTCACCGGTGATATTGATGTACCAGGTCCATACGCACGCATACGTATAGGGGCTGATGGAAAGGGTGTGGTCAAGGTTCAGACAGTAAGCAAGCATACCGTCGGCCGTTACGATCTCGTTGTCCGAGATATAGCCGATAATATCGTCACGCCCCGCATTTTCCGCAACTGCCGTGCGAACGCTCTCGTCTACCCAATCCACAAAAGCAGGGTCGAAGACGGGCATCGCATAGCTGACGAACTGAGGAACGCCACCGCCGTTGGGAACGGTCGCGCCGATGCTTGTCGCATAGGAATTCACGCCCTTGAAGCTTCCCGTTACGGGAATGGCAAGCTCGATATCGCGCGCCTCCGCAGAGGTAGAGTGCGCCACGTTGAAGCCCAGATCCTCCATTGCCCAGCGAGTTGCCGCGATAGCCCATTTCTCGTAGGAGCCGAACACGCGAAGAGCGGATGCCTTCTGTGCCTCGGCGGTATTAACGTAGGCGTACTTGAAGTGAGAGGTGCCCTGAATATGAACAAGGTTGCCGAGGGGATCCACAACGAACCATCTGTCGCCGATCTTCGTGGTGTAGTAGTATCCGGTAGCCTCCTGCTTTTTGCCCGAAAGAACGCCGCCGAAGCGATCTACGTCATAGACGTGCTCGGTATAGCCGTCAAGGTCGGATACAAGGCGGGTATCATGGGTCACGTAGACGCTGCTTCCATTACCCTTTCTTGCCGTTACCTGAGTGGTATAGTCGGAGGGGTTGGTAACCACGTCCTCATACTCATAGTCGCCCTTCTTCAGGATCTCCTGATAGCGAGCGTACCACTCGTCGTACATCTGCTGCGCGTATGCCCAGAGAGCGTCGTTGGCCGCCTTATCATCAAGGATGTTTTCCTCATAGGGGAAGCCGGGGAGAGAGGTCTTTGCCACAAGCTTGGGACGAACGTTGGGATTCTCGCTGTTGACCGCGCAGTATTTACCCTCGCCGCCGCCCATCTTCTTGCTACCCACAATGCGGAAGGAGATCTCCTTCTCGCCGTTGTCGTAGGCCTCAAAGACCGCGTCGGAAACGTCGATCTGAAGCGTTCCGCGCATACCCGCCTCGGGAACGGTGTAAGCGCCTGCAAGGTTTCCGTCCTCAATCTTGGGAGCGGTGTTATAGGTTACGGTATTCTCCGACCAATCGCTGGAAACCGCGTATGCGCAGATATCCAGCTCACCGGGAGCCTCTGCCGTACCGGAATTCAGACACTCCAGATACAGATAGACGGATTGCATACCCGTAAGATCCATGCCCTCAAGATTAAACTTCACAAGGAAGCTTCTATCATAGTTGTTGTTGGCGTTCATGGTCTTGAGGATCAGGTACATGCCGGACTTGACCTCGGGGGTGTGGTTGTAATCGGCATACTGACCGCCACGGATGTACATGGACTCGGTCGCTGTGGTTCTGACCTGATCGCGGGTCGTGTACGCGACGTCGGTAAGCTCGTCGCTTACGATAATGCTCCGGTTTTCTGCCGCATTCCCGACCTCAGGTACCGCCGCGCAGGAGGCTACGGAAAGCAGGGTCAGAACTGCAAGAGCTACGGCTAACAGCTTTTTCATAATCAAAATCCTTTCTGAAAATCATAGGATCATCAAAACATTTTCCCTTACGGGAATCTTTAATATTGTATCATTTTTCTTTGATTTTGTCAATGGGATACACATAATTTCAGCAAAACTTACAAGGTCTTGTTCGGTCAAGAAAAACGGCCCCCACACCGTGGAAGCCGTCTTGAGATTTTGCCTTGCCTTAATCCAATGCCTTTGCCGTGTCGAGGGCGATCTCCATCATCTGGGTGAAGGAGGTCTCGCGCTCCTCGGCGGAAAGTCCCTCGTGGCGAAGAAGATGGTCGGAGATGGTGCACATCGCCAGCGCCTTCTTGCCCGCGCGCGCGGCGTTGAGGTAAAGTGCCGCCGCTTCCATCTCTACGGCAAGCACGCCCAGGCGATTCCAACGGGTGGCGTCCTCGGGCAGATCGTCATAGAAGGTGTCGGCAGACAGAATGTTGCCCACGTGGATGTTGGCGCCGATGCGCTCGGCATTCTCAACCGCAAGGCGAAGAAGTCCGAAGTCGGCAACGGGGGCTACCGTGCCTGCCATATGGAACTGCTCGGCGAAGTTGGAGTTGGTGCAAGCGCCCATTCCGAACACGATATCGCGGAGGGCAACGTCCTCACGAAGCGCGCCCGCAGAACCGATGCGGATGATATTGTCAACGTCAAAGCCGTTGTAAAGCTCATAGGAATAGATGCCGATGGAGGGCATTCCCATGCCGCTTGCCATCACGGAAACACGCGCGCCCTTCCAGGTGCCGGTATAGCCCTGTACGCCGCGAACGTTGTTGAAGAGCTGTGCGTTCTCAAGAAAGTTCTCTGCAATAAATTTGGAGCGAAGAGGATCGCCGGGCATCAAAACCGTCTTTGCCACCTGATCTCGCTCTGCTTTGATATGAAGGGTAGGTGCCGAAATTCCTGCCATTGTTTTTCTCCTTTTATTTTTTGTTGATTGGATTTCAAATTTTGATTTGTCGGTGAGTTTAAAGCCTTCTCCGAGAACGGGAGAAGGTGGCGCCGAAGGCGACGGATGAGGTTGCGGAATTTAAGCAAACAAAACGGCGAGAGTAGCCTTCTCTATGATAGAGAAGGTGTCGCGTTAGCGACGGATGAGTGTGCGCCGATTGCAGTTGTGATAAGGCTTCGCACCCTCATCAGTCGCGTCCCGCGACAGCTTCCCCATCTTGGGGAAGCCTTTAAAATCACGCCATTTTGCAACATCAACAGGCGCAACCTCACCACCTGCTCCGCAGGAGCCTCTCCCATTCTTGGAGAGGCCTTTAAACG
>JAZLBM010000035.1:0-26460 GCA_045613705.1 Eubacteriales bacterium
ATCATCGACACCTACGTTTTTACCAAGCGTCTCCACGTCACTCGTCACGTCAAGAATGTCGTCAACTACCTGAAAGGCAAGACCGATGTTTGCCGCATATACGGTTGCGATCGCGCCCTTGTCTTCAAGCTGTCCTGCGGCAAGGCATCCGAGCTGTGCCGCCGCTTTGATGAGCGCACCGGTTTTCATCTCGTGCATCTTTATCAAATACGAAAGCGATTTCGGCTCTTCGCAAGCCTCTGCCCCCATATCCATCACCTGTCCGCCAATCATTCCGAGGTCACCCGCCGCCGAGGACAGAATATCTATGGCAGCAATCTTTTCCTCTGCAGAAAGAGAATCGGCTTTTGCCACTACGGAAAAGGCTTTGGTCAAAAGCGCATCACCGGCAAGAACCGCGGTGGCCTCACCAAAAACCTTGTGGTTGGTCAGGCGTCCGCGACGATATTCGTCGTCATCCATACACGGCAGATCGTCGTGAATCAACGAATACGTGTGGATCATTTCTAGGGCACAAGCAAGCGGCAACGCCTTTTCCTTGTTTCCCTGAAGCACTTGGCAAAAGGTCATTACAAGGTAGGGTCGAATTCGTTTGCCACCGCCAAGAAGGCTATACGCCTGTGCGTCAAAAATTTCTTTTATGTCTCTGTCATCGCTTTGCACGTGGGTCGCGAGGCTCGCCTCGACCTCCTCCGCACATTCATTCAACAGAGCCGCAACATTAACATTTGCCATCACGAAAAATCACTTTCTCCGGTCACACCCTCGGCGGTAACGTTCAAAAGCTTGATCTTGGCCTCTGCCTCATCCAGTTTTGCACTGCACGATCTGACAAGACCAATTCCCTCTTCATAAAGCTTCAGCGATTCATCGAGAGTCGCGGAGCCGTTTTCGAGGGCTCTCACAATTTCTTCAAGCCGTGTCATTGCCTGTTCAAAATTCAGCGGTTTATTTTCCATCATCAGACTTCTCCTTTTGGATCGATTGTACCGTTGTCAGAACCGTTCCGTCACTGACGCGCAGAGCAAGGCGATCGTCTTTTTTTATGTCACAAACGGATCGAACGGTGTTTCCGGAGGCATCCGTTGCCACACCGTATCCACGGGCAAGAACCGACAGCGGGCTCAATGCCTCAAGTCGGGCCGTCGCGGAAGACAACTCCATAGACACGCCCCGCACAGTCTTTTGAATCTCTCCGTCTAACCGACGAGCCTCATACAGTAAGCCCATGCGTTTTTCATTCAACAGGGGCGCGGCGCCCGATAAGACGCCCGACTCCCGCAAATATTTCAAATTGTTTCGATTGACAGAAACTCTCTGCGAAAGAATGGCAAAAAGCTTGCCGTTCACGCCACCAAGTCCGTGAAGAAGCTCTCCTCTGTCGGGAACGGCAAGCTCTGCCGCGGCAGAAGGGGTAGGCGCGCGTTTGTCCGCGACAAAATCGCAGATGGTAAAATCACTTTCGTGACCAACCGCCGATATAACGGGAATCTCCGATGCGGCTATACACATCGCCAAATTCTCATCGTTAAAGGCCCACAGATCCTCTATCGAGCCGCCGCCGCGACCGATAATGATCACGTCAACAGAACGGCTTTCGTTAAAATACTGGATGCCCTTTATCAATTGAGGCGGAGCATCCGGACCTTGTACCTGTGCGGGATACAGCTTGATCTCGGCGCAAGGAAACCGCCGGCCGAGAATATTCAGCATATCTCTGATCGCGGCTCCCGTAGGAGAGGTCACGATACCGATCCGCATCGGATATTTCGGCAACGGTTTTTTTCTGGCTTCCGCAAACAAGCCCTGTGCCGCCAGTTTTTGCTTCAATTGCTCAAACGCGAGATACAAAGCACCGACTCCGTCGGGAAGCATCTCGTCTGCGTAGAGCTGATACTGCCCGTCTCTGACAAAGGCAGATATTTTTCCGTGTATCAGCACCTTCATTCCGTCCCGCGGAACGAAAGGAATCTTCTGTGCATAGGAGCGAAACATAACCGCTCGCAAAACGCCGCCGTCATCCTTGAGAGAAAAATACAAATGCCCTGTACTGTAATGATTTTTGAAGTTGGAGATCTCGCCCTTGATCCAAACGCTTTTGAGGACAGGATTGGAGTCCATCAGCATTTTCACGTATTCATTGACTTGCGTAACCGTTAAAAATCTGTTATTGTTCTCCACGCGATCTCCTCCTTTCACAGTTATACGAGCAAATGCTTTCTTCTTGTCAGAAGCGCAATTCCTGCGGCATTATCTGCAGAAAAAGCAGGCATTGCAAAATAAACGTTATTTGCAGCAAGGCGCTTCTGCAAAATCGAACAGCTCATAACGCCTCCGCTATATACAACGGGAAGCGTCGGATACTGCTCCTTGATCTGTTCCGTTATTTTTGCCAACGTCTCGGCAATAAAATCCAAAACAAAACCTGCAGTCTGTTCCTTGTCGCCGGTTTCTTCGAACATCTTCAAAGCCCGATTTTCAAGACCCGACAGGTTACATTTACCGCCCTTCACGCTTACGCGAAGCGACTTGCTCTTTTTTCCGTTTCTCGCAAGAGCCAGGCTCTCCATCTCGGGACCGCAAGGAAAGGCAAGCCCCATAGCGACGCCGACACGGTCAATCGCTTGTCCCGCGTTCATGTCCAGCGTTCCGCCGATGATCTCACAGCAAAAATCTGCATCCTTGGGAGAAACCAAGAGCACCTCGGTCGTTCCACCGGAAACGTGAAAAGCAATAAAGGGATTTTGAAGAACCTCCTCCGGTGCGCTACTGCTATAGTGCGCCGCCATAATGTGTCCGTTTTGGTGAGAAAACTCATAAACCGGAACGCCCATAGAAGCACCAAGTGCCGCAGCCACCGCCTTTCCCGAAAGGAAGCACGGCATATAGGAGCCTTCCTGTGTTCTCGGAGACGCGGAAACGCCTACAGCTACCGGCTGATACTCTCGAAAATACGGCGCAGCCTTTTCAAAAAGGATCGGAAGATTGCGCGTATGCAAAAACACCGCGTCACTTTGGCGAAGACCGCGCTCTCCGGCTTTCACAGGCAACGGACATTTGAGATTGGCAACAATCTCGCCCGCTTCGGTGCAAAACGCCAATGAGGTCGTATAGTTGCTGGTATCAATTCCTACGAAGCAAGGTTGCTTCATGCCTTGACGTCCTCTTCCTTACCGGCGTTTTCCAGTTTATTCTTTACGCCGTTCAGAACGCCGTTCAAGAAGGGGCGAGCCTTGGGCTCGTCGTACGTCTTGCAAAGCTCTACCGCCTCGTTCAAGGATACACTTGAAGGAATATCTTCTCTGTACATCATCTCATATACGCAAAGGCGCATGATGCTGAGGGAGAGTCTTGTCATTCGGGTAGTCTTCCATCCCGAGGAGCACTCGTTGATCACCCGGTCAATGGATTCCTTTTTATCCACGATGTCAAAATAGATCTTGCGGATCTCATTCTGGTCAGCAGGAGTATATTCTCTGTTTTCAGCCGAAATCACAAAAATCTCTTCGGGAGTCTCGTCCTTACGGAATTCGGTTTCAAACAGCATTTGCAAAACAGCTTCGCGCAGTTCTCTTCTTTTCATAGTTACAAGCCTTTCTTTTTCACAAAATAAAAATTGGCATACTTATCATAATAATATATTATAATACTTTTCCATTAAAAAGTCAACAGTCTTTGCATAATTATTCACTTATATTTTTTGTTTGCCAAAAAGCGCAAAATACATTGACAAAAACCCTAAAATGATTTATCATAATCAAAAATACATGTACCCCGGGAGGAAAGTATGCATCCGCAAATTTTGTACTGGAAATGGAATGATGAACTTTTAGACGAAAAAGTTCTTGAGGAAAAGGCCAATGACATCATCAAGCGCAGTAGCTTCCGTGATATCGCCATCGCCCCCCATAGCATGAAAAAGCCCGAAGCAAGCTTCTTTAGCCCCGTAATGAAAGCGCTTGTTCGCAAGGTAAACGACATTTTCACCGCAAGCGGCAGACGCGTCATCATTGATGCCGATATGCGCCATCCCCTCGAATACGGCGCGTTCTTCGCCAAAGCCCCCGACAAATTTGTATATCAGGCAAGACTGTATCAGTTGGACCTTGATGAAAACGGAAAGGCAGAGATCCGGGTCGCCAAAACCGATCCAAAAAAGCAAATAAGCTTCAATCAGCTGTTCGGTCTTTCCCGTGTGAATTCTTTGGACGCAAAGATCGCCGGCGCGTGGTGCTTTGAAGCCCTTGAAACTCTTTATTTTAAGCCCGACACGGTCGTTGACTTGAAAGCATATTCTTTGCTTGAAGCCCGTGATGACGCTCTTTTCTGGGTGGTTGATGCCGGAAAAGAAAACGCGGGCAAGCGTGCCATCGCTTATATTCAGCACAAAATGCCCGGTCCCGACAGACTCACCGACGAATATCTTCAGTGTCAGATGGAGCTGATCGAGACACTCGGCGATATCCCGCTTTACGGCATCACGACCGATGAGTGGGGCCTTCCCCAGATCATCGAAAACAGTGTAACCCCCTCGCTCTATATGACCGAAATGACCAAAACGCTTTATGCCGAGCATTGCGGACGCGATCTTTACGAGGATCTTCTGTATTTCCACTATTCTCCCGAAAACGACAGAAGCCGTAGCGTTCTGGTCGTAAATAAATACATTGAAGTCATTCGTGCGCGTATCACTAAGGGCGACCATATGATCTATGACAAGGTCAAGGAGGTCTTCGGAAAGGATGCCTTCGTTGGCTTCCATCCCACCTGGTACTGTGCACCGAACGGCTTTGCCATGGAAACGATGCATAACGGAATGGACTGGTGGCAGGTAAAACGCGATTACTCGCAAACTGACGAACGCGTTATGATCCCCATTCGTCTCGCTATGGCCAGAGGCGCCTCGGAGCCCATCTGGTACAATATGTGGTATTCCCAGCGCACGATGGATATCCGCTCTTATTACAAGGAGACTTGGGTCAACGCTCGCTTCGGCGGACGTACCGACTATCTTGGATACGAATGCTATGAGCCCGGTGTCGTTTATACCTTCCGTGCGCCCGGCCGTCTTGAAATGCTTTCTCTTATGGATGAAAGCGTGATCAAGCTTAACGATTTCCAGAAAACGCTTCCCGATTCCCGTGTTCTTATGCTTTTCGGCATGGAAGCCTTTACCAACTGGCAGCTTTATGATCACGGCGTCACGTACGTCTCCCCCAATATGAAGGGACATCACGAAATCGTTGCCTTGGCAAACGGCGTATTCGCACAAAACGTACTCTTTGATCTGGTCCCCTCAAGCGAGGTAGACCGCGGAACGCTCCGTATTGAGGACGGAAAGATCAAGTATTTCGATCACGATTATGACGCCATCGTCGTTGCATACCCAAACGGTGTAACCGCAAAGGCACTTGACTTCATTAAATCCTGTGCAAGGCTCACCAAGAATTTCGTCGGCGTTGGTGCATGTGAATATCTCAACGACGGTACGAGGTGCAATTACGCCTTTGACGGTGTTGAGAAAGTGTACGACTATAAGCCCTCCCCCGCTCTTGTTGCAAAGGATCTTTTGGATATGGGCGTAAAGGCCAATATGACGAGCAACAGCTGCACCTTCAAGGACGGAAGCGTTATCGTAACCACCGATGGTGTGCAGAATCTTTTCAATCCTCTGGAGACCGAGTTTGAGCTCGACGGACACAAGGTCACCTTCAAGGGCAAGGATTTCCTTGCGATCCGACTTGAAAACGGCAAGCCTGAGTTCCGTTTTGGTGAAGCGGACGAGCTTACCTTCGACGGAGAATCTCTCATTTAACACGACTTTTGTAAACAAGGAGCTGCCCTGTAGCTCCTTGTTTTTTCGTTTCTTACGAAAAGTTTGCCGATTTCTATTGAAAAAAAGCAACGAATGGTATATAATAATATCAAATATCAAGAAAAAGGAGACAGAATCATGATAGGAGAAAGAACAAAACCCTTCCCCATAGCTAAAGATACGGGATCGGAGACCAAGCAAATCCTTCGTGAGATCTACTTGGCACTGAGCGAAAAGGGCTACGACCCCATTAACCAGATCGTCGGATATCTGCTTTCCGAAGACCCCACCTATATCACCAATTACAAAAATGCCCGCGCACTGGTTCGTCGCATTGACAGAGACGAGCTTCTTAACGCACTGGTTAAAAATTATCTGGGAGTTAAATAATCTGCATGACGATTATTGATCTCCGAACCATGAGGGAGTCGGCACCGCCTCCCTTTTCGGTTGTGTGTCTAGGAAACTTTGACGGCATTCATGTGGGACACGAAACGCTTGTTAACGTTACAAAGGAAAAGGCGAACGAACTTTCTTCGCAATTTCCCGGTATTGCAAGCGGCGCCTGCTTTTTCAAGAAAGCTCCCTCGGATTATTTCCCCACCGCAAAGGTTCCGCACCTTATGACCTTTGAGCAAAAGCTCTCTCATTTTTTCAAGCTCGGACTTGACTATGCTTTCGTCACGGATTTTGAAGAGATCCGAAATGAGTCTCCGGAGACCTTCGTGCGAAAGACACTTCAGGAAGAAATCAACTGTGTCTTCGCCGTCTGCGGCTTTAACTTCCACTACGGAAAAGGTGCAAGCGGAGACGCCGACTCTCTGATGCAAGCCATGAACGGCTCTGCAACAACCGTTGCCCCCGTTTGTATGGACGACCTCCTGGTAAGCTCCAGCTCGATTCGCGCCGCAATCAGCATAGGCGACATGGCGCGCGTTGCCCTTCTTCTCGGTCGCCCCTACTGCATCGAGACAGAAGTTCTGCACGGAAAGGCCTTAGGACGTACACTTGGCATTCCTACCGTCAATCAGCTTTTCCCCGAAGAACTGGCCATTCCGAAACACGGAATTTACATAACCCAAACCTACGTTGACGGAAAAGCATATCCTTCGGTCACAAACGTAGGCATCCGCCCTTCCGTCGATGACGGCGTACAGATCAACTGCGAAACTCATATTCTTGACTTCAACCGTGAAATTTACGGTCAAAAGGTTAAGGTGGAATTCCTCAAAAATCTTCGGGCTGAAATTCATTTCACCAATCTTGAGGCGCTTCGCGATCAAATTCAAAAGGACATTCAAGCAACAAAAGCATATTTCAAGGAGGCATAATCTTATGGTACGAAAAGCATGCATAAGACTTATGTCTCTTTTTCTTCTCTCCATACTACTTGTCTTACCTCTCGCACCGGTCTCCTCGGCAGAAACGGCTCCCCCTCATATTGCCAACGTGGATGCTTTCTGCATCATTAACGTGGAACACAAGGAGGTAGTTGTTGAAGGCAATATGAATAAAACCGTCTTCCCTGCTTCCTCCGTGAAGCTGATGACGGCTTTGGTTGCGGCAGAGCATTTTGAGGACGATCTTGAAGACCGCATTACCGTAACCGCAGAAATGCTGGCATCCGTTGTGGGACGAAATCTTTCCCTTGAAGTAGGCGAAAAGATACGTGTCACAGACCTGCTTCATGCCATGCTTGTGGGCGGATATAACGACGCCGCCATCATTTTGGCGTATGCCGTTGCCGGAAACGCTTCTTCGTTTTGCGAAAGGATGAATCAAAAGGCATCATCCATAGGCGCTCTCAACACGAAGTATACCAACCCTACCGGCCTTCACGACAATGCAATGTACACCACCGCTTATGATTCGGCACTCATTGGTCTTGCGGTTTTGGAAAACTCCACGTTGTTCGATATGACCAAGCGCGTAAAATACACGATACCCGCGACGAACAAAAGTGATGAGCGTACTATTTATAATCGAAATGCGCTTATCACAACGTCGATGACGGAGGAATATTACTATTCGTACGCCGAAGGAATGAACTCCGGCGCTACGGATGAGGGCGGCGATTGCGTTATCACTGCGGGCAAGCTGGACGGTCTGTCTTGGGTTTGTGTGGTTATGGGAGGACGTCAGACCTCCGCCGACGATGACACCAATCACGCGTGCGTCGCCGCAAAGACGCTTCTGCGTTACGCCTTGATCAGTTATGAAGTCAAAAGCCTTCGTTCGGAAAAGGAAACGATCTGCACCATCCCGATTCGCTTTTCCGCCACGGAAGAGTCCGTTGACGTTAAGATGGCAAGAAGCCTCTCGGCTCTTTTGAACGTAAACGTAGATCTTGAAAAAGATATCACGTACGACATCGTCGTCAACACGGATCTGATGGAGGCCCCAATCAAAGAAGGAACGGTTGTTGGGTCCATCCGTGCAATGTATCAGGGTGAGGTCATTGACAGCACGGAGCTGATCACTGCGCGCTCCATCGACTCCCACGGATTTTTGATTTTCATGTATCGCTTCAAGCAAGTAACACAGCATCCCGTTTTCATTTTGCTTCTCCTGGCCTCGGCCTGCCTTGGCGGATATCTTTTGTGGAAACGTATTCCCCCGACCAATGGTAAAAAGGACAAGAGAAGACGAAACCGTTATTTCTAATGCACAAAAAGAAGTCGGACACGAATGTGTCCGACTTCTTTTATATTTGTTTCCGCATTCGTTCCAATGCGCCCTTTTCAAGACGAGATACCTGCGCTTGAGAAATTCCTATTTCCTCGGCAATTTCCACCTGTGTCTTGTTTTTGTAAAACCGCAAGTTAATTATCGTTCGCTCTCGTTCTGTGAGCGATTTCATAGCTTCACGAAGAGCAATGCTTTCCAGCCACATTTCATCACTTCCCGAGGTATCACACAACTGATCCACCACGTACAGCGCGTCTCCGTTTTCGTTATAAACCGGCTCGTAAAGGGATATGGGCTCCACGATAGCCTCCATCGCCCGATACACGTTCTCTCTGGTTTCCCCGATCTTCCGGGCAATCTCTTCCGTAGTCGGCTCGCGCTCCTTCAGTTTGACTAACTCCTCCCGCGCTTGCAAGGCGCGATAGGCAAGATCGCGGATCGATCGGCTGATACGAATGGAATTGTTATCGCGAAGATATCTGCGAATCTCACCGATGATCATAGGAACGGCATACGTGGAAAACTTCACGTCCAGATCCAAATTGAAATTATCCACCGCCTTCACAAGTCCGATGCACCCCACTTGAAACAGATCGTCCATACATTCATTTCGATTGGTAAAACGCTGGATAATACTCAAAACCAAACGAAGATTTCCGTAGATCAATTTTTGCCGCGCGTTCTCGTCACCGGATTTACTTTTGCACAGAAGCTCTCGCTTTTCCTCGTCCGTGAGAGTCTCCAGCTTAGAGGTGTTTACACCGCATATTTCAACTTTGTTATAGTACATCCCAATTCTCCCGTGTTTTGCTTACAGGAAAAGTATTGACGGATGCTATCGCCCAATATTCAAAAACGGTTGATGTTAAATGTTAACAAAAAAACCGCCCGCAAATGCGGGCGGTTATCGGTTTGCAAATTAAGCCTCTGCCATCCACTGCTTCAGAAGGTCTCTTGCCATTGCAATGTCCTTCTGCTGCTGTTCACCGGAGATCTCTCTCTCGATGGTAAAGGTTCCGGTATAGCCAAGCTCGCCAAGCTTCTTGATAACGGCGGGCAGATTGGCCTTTCCTTGACCTGCGGGCATTTCCTTACCGAGAGACATACCGTCGGTGGGATACATACCGTCCTTGATGTGGGTCTCCATAACGTACTGACCAAAAACATCAAGGGCATCAAGGGTGTTTGCCTTTCCGTAAAGGATCAGGTTTGCCGTATCGAAGTTGATACCTACGTTGTCAAGCCCGATCGCCTGAATAGTACGAAGCATCGTGATGGGCGTCTCCTGACCGGTCTCAAAAAGGAAATACTGATTGCGGGTCTTCATAAGCTTGCAAAGGTTGCGAAGTGCACCTACGGTACCTGCGAAATTGGGATCATCGGGATTTTCGGGGATGAAGCCAACGTGAGTTACAACGCGGCTGACGCCGATCTTTGCGGCAAAGGCAGATGCCTTCTTCAGCGCATTCAAACGGGAATCGCGATATGCAGGAGGTACCAAACCAATGGTGGAGGGGCCATACGTAAAGTTCCACTCACAGGGACCGCCCCATCCTGCCCAAACGGTAGTGATCTCAAAGCCGGTTTCCGCAACCGCCTCGTTTACGATCTTTGCATACTCGTCGGAAAACATAGATTCATCCCAGATACAAAGCTGGCAGGAGCGGATGTCCATTGCCATTGCGGTCTGGAACTTTTCAAGAAGATTCGCGCTCTTGTTGTATACGATCTGAACGCCGATATTGTTATTCATCATTTTCAGTTACCTCACAGCTTTACGATCTCGCCGTTACGAGCTGCACTCTCACGAAGCTTTTCAACAAGCTTCACAGTCTCGCGTGCGCTCTCGGGAGGATTCGCGGTATTTACCACGCTATCATCCAGAATAGATCCTGCGAACATACGGATCTCTTCCGCCATATGGTCGGTCTTGGGAAGCTCGGGAGAA
This sequence comes from Eubacteriales bacterium, assembly GCA_045613705.1. Lineage (GTDB taxonomy): Bacteria > Bacillota > Clostridia > Oscillospirales > CAG-272 > RGIG8775. The sequence goes on from JAZLBM010000035.1 coordinate 10,452, forward strand.
TATACCTCACCCTTTTCGGGATAAACGGTAACCTTTCCGCCTTCAAGAATAACGGATGCGTCATCAAAGCGAACACGGTATCCCGCAGTAAACTTAACGGTTGCCGCCTCACCCCAAGAACCATCGATGGAAACGAGTTTACCGGGATAATAAAGACGAGTGTTCTCTACCTGCCAACGGGTATCGCCGTCAACGGAATACATGCTGACTGCCTCAGGCTCGCCAAACAGGAAGCGCGCCATATCAATGTCGTGGATATGCATATCCAGAACGCATCCTCCGCTTTTGGTATCATCCTCAAACCAATGCTCAAATCCCCATCTGGGCTGAGCGCTGCGGCGCTGCATAAATACGTGTCTTACCTCACCGAATCTCTTGCTATCAACACAGTCCTTCAAATAGAGGTATGCCGCATTGAAACGCAGACACTGACCAATCATCAGCTTGCGTCCGGTGCGCTTGGAAGCCTCGATCATTGCATCGCAATCCTCTGCGCAAAGAGCCATAGGCTTCTCGGACAGAACGTGCTTGCCGGCCTCCATAAGCTTAATAGCGTACTCCTTGTGAAGATACGAGGGCAAGCAGATATCAGCCATATCAAACTCTTCATTGGCAATCAGCTCATCCACGTCGGTGTACGTATGGATATCTGCGGGAAGTCCCTTGTTTTCCGTCGCAATATTGATGCTCAACTGAGACTCAAACTGCTTGGGGTTTACGTCGCAAACAGCGACCAACTTAACGGGAGCCTTTTCGTTGGCAAGAATTCTGTAACCCGTATTATGAGAGCGAGCAATTCCGCCGAATCCAATCAGAGCAACCTTTACCTCTTTCATGAAAGTTCTCCTTTTTGATAATAAAAATTTGTTTTTTTAATTTTCTATTGCCTTTCGGTTAAGTTTATTATATAATGTACATATAGGTTTTTCAATCAAACATTTTGTGTAGACATAACACAATCTTGTCATTTGGAGGTTTATTGTGAGTCAATTTGAAAAACACAGAATGGCGGATCCCCGTATCCCTGTTATCTTCAAAGAATATACTTTTCATAACAGAAACACCCACAATGGCGGAAACTGGCACGAGAACATTGAGCTCTTGTGCTTCACGGAAGGCTCCGGGTCCGTTCTTGCGGATGGAACTTCTCTCCCCGTTAACACCGGAGATATCGTCATTGTTAACACAAATAGCATTCACGATATCGTAGCCTCCCCATTTCTCCGCTTTTATTGCCTCATCGTGGATCGCTCTTTTTGTCTGTCCAACGGTGTGGATACCAACTGCACTCAATTTTCTTCCTTGATACGGGATACCGAACTGACCGATCTTGTCATCCGATTTGCCGACGTTTTCGAAAAAAGCGATTCGCCTTATCGAATTTTGAAGCTCCGAACGACTCTGCTTTCCATCCTTTCCGCACTCTGTGAAAACCACAGTGTTTCTGCGAAAAAGCCCTTAGAGGACTCGCGTCTTCTCGCGTCAATCAAATCGGTTATTGCCTATATTCACGCGGAAAGCCATCAGCCGCTGACGCTTGACGATCTCGCGCAGCTTGCGGGAATGAGCAAATGCTATCTGTCGCGCACCTTCCACCGCATTACCGGCTACACCGTAATCGAGTATATCAACCACACCCGTTGTGAAAAAGCGAAAAAACTTCTTGCGGAAAACACGTTGACCGTGGAAAACATCGCTCTTTCTTGTGGCTTTGCCAACGTCTCCTATTTTATCCGCACCTTTGCCGCCATCACGGGAATGCGCCCCGGTGAATACCGTTCTTCGCTTTCCCACGAAAAAGAAGCCTAAAAAAAGCAACGCTTCGCGGTGCTTTTTTGTTAGTCGTTCTTTCCTTCCTTAAGCTCCTTAAGTTCAGCAAAGAAGGTGTCAATATCCTTGAATTCTCTGTATACGGAGGCAAAGCGCACGTAAGCCACCTTATCCACCGCCTTCAGCTTCCTCATCACCATTTCACCGAGCTCGCTCGACGAAACCTCATGGTTCAAGGAATTCTGAAGCTCAAACTCGATCTCCGAAACGATCTCTTCGGCATCTACCGGACGCTTTTGACAAGCCTTAAGAACACCGGACAGCAGTTTGTTGCGGTCGAAAACCTCTTTGCTTCCGTCCTTCTTCACAACAATAGGCTGGAGAGCCTCAATGATCTCAAAGGTGGTAAAGCGCTTTTGACAGGAAAGACACTCGCGTCTTCTTCTGATGCTTGCGCCATCCTGTGTAGGTCTGGAATCCACAACCTTACTGTCAAAATATCCACATCCCGGACACTTCATATATCTCTCTCGCCCCTTGGGGCGCTCCTTCCCGATAAATACTGATGATACAGACATTATAACAGAAAGGACTCTGTTTGTAAAGGCCTTTGACGACTTTTCTCTCCATATTTTTCTCGACTTTGACGGTAATCCTCCGCCAACTCTTCCAGTGTATAAGGGAAAACGCCTCCGGCCACAATTTCAGAGAAAAAGGCAACCACGCGAAGAACATCCTCGCCGAAGTCTTCGTCCGCTTTCTCGTTCTCGTGCCGGATCACGATATGAAATCTCATTCGCTCTTCCGTCTGCTTCGCTACGAGCGCATACTCTATATCCTTCCCAAGAACCGTTCTTCGGTATGTCCCAAGAACTATCTCTCCCTGCGTCTTGCTCACCGTGTACAACATAAAAGTAACATCCTTTCGATAATAGACCGTTGCCACTCAAGTGGGAACAATTATGATTATACCACGGCAATGTGAAAAAACCGCCACGAAAGTTTGCTCGTTAAAAACTGCCGTTTTCTCCTTTTGTTTTCCACATCTTCCATAAATATCCATTTTGGATGATTTTGCAGGTGGACAGTAACGCTTTCTTATGATATCATTGATATAGTAAGAAAAACACATAGGAGGTACGTCTTGAAGAGAAACTATCGCCAAAAACAGAGGGAAATTTCCAAACATTCTGTCTCTATTATGCTTTGGGGCTCTCTCCTTATTCTTCTGCAGCTCGGCTACATAGCATTTGATATTTTTTCGGGATCCTTGCCGGAGCGATATTCCGCCATTCATTTATACCGTTCTTGTTTTGACTATATTCTCCTTGAAGCTACACTGATCGTTGGAGGCGCTTTCCTTTTTGATATCACCGAAAAGGATCTGGTGAACAGCCATCGCCCATAATCATTCTTGCGAGGAAAGTTTATAAAGCATCTGCGCAGCTTGTTCCCGTGTGACGGGGGAATCCGCCACGATATATCCGCTCTTTCCGTCCAGAATACCGGCCGCCGTCATAGCATATACCGCTTCCTTTGCCCACGACGGCACCGTTTTGCTATCCACGAGCACCGGGCTGATCACGGGAAGCCCTACCTCGCACATCTGATAAAGCATCGCCGCCGCCTCATAGCGCGTGATCGCATCGTTCGGGCAAAAGACCAGTTGATTATCGCTATTCAATCTGCCGCATACGTAACCCATTTTTTGCGCTACGTTTACATACCCGCGATACTCGCTCGGAATTTCGGCATTATCGGCAAATACCGTTTCTTGCGCACCTGCATTCACTTGTATTCCCATCGTTTTCATTGCCATCACAAGAAACTCGGCTCTTTTGAGCTCCGTCGTTGGATTGAAATAATAGTTTCCGTCAAGCTCAGATGACGCCATCACACCACATTCCGTCATAGCAATGGCCGCAACATGAGCCTTACTCTCGTCAAGATCCTCATATACCAAAGCGGATTTCGATGGAGATACCTTCACGTCCACCCATACGGACGCGGAATAATTTCCATAGCGATCAACTGCTACGTAACGAAAACCATCTTCGCCTGAAAATCCATTGGTTGGCTTGTATCGGTATGCACCGTTCGATGGATCGGTCAATACCAAAAGACCGTTCTGAGGATAGCTCACGATCTCATAGCGCAATGCATCTCCATCTGGGTCGTATGCATCAAGGATTCCATAAACGGAAACGTCCTTATACGTTCCCACAGAAACGATCTCTTCGGACACAGATGAAACAACGGGGCGTCTGTTTTCGTATGCCAGGCTGTATACCGAACACGCTATATCGTAAGCACCAAGATTGGTAGAGAAACGAAACGTACTGCTCGTAATCTCCTCGCTCGCAAATACAAAAGTAAGATACGGAATATTCGAGCGCGTTACCGTCTGACCAACCGCCACCTCGCTTCCGCCAAGATATAAAATACCATCCGTTCGTTCGGGAAGCTCCGTCACCGTAATTGAAGTAACGGAGGACACGTTCAACGCCCGTTCAAAATCTTCTGCCTCAAATCCGATCTCCTCCCCCCGAAGCACTGCCTTGGCCATCGCACTTTTTTGCGCAATCACCATAAGTGCGGGAGACACCATATTCTCACCTACCGTTTTAGCGGAAACCGCAGACGGTAAGCAAAACAATACCGCAAGCACCACCGCAACCGCTATCCATTTTCCAAGCTTCATATCGTTTCTCCTTTGAATTTTATAAAATCTGTTACATTATATACGGCGATCAACCTCGATATGACAGAGCAGAAACCGCGAAATTTCAAGCACTTCTTCGCACTTTTTCCTTGATTTGGAAAAGAAAATGTGGTAGAATATTAAAATGAGAGGCGGTGGAGAAATGAAGCTGATAATCAACCAACAGCAAAACGGCAAGAGCATCCTGGACATTCTTCGAGGAGAGCTTGCCTTTTCTTCGTCCTCTATCACCTTCTTAAAGAAGCGAGAAGACGGAATTTTGCTGAACGGTGAACACGCCACCGTCCGCCGTGTCGTCTCGGTCGGAGACGAATTGTCTATCAACTATGAGGATACCGATCGCGAACTTAACGAATCCATACTTCCCGTCCCTCTCCCTCTCGAAATAATTTATAGTGATAGGGACATAATTATATTGAACAAACCGCCGTATATGCCTACACATCCCTCTCACGATCACCAGAACGACACCCTGGCCAATGCCTTGGCATACCATTTCAAAAATATGAAGACCCCTTTTGTGTTCCGTGCGATCAACCGTCTTGACAGCCAAACAAGCGGTCTTGTTATGGTAGCGAGAAACAAGATATCCGCCCAACGTCTGTCCGAGGATATGCGTGCGGGCAAAATCAAGAAAAGTTATTTTGCCGTTTTGCACGGCTCACTTGATCCCACAGAAGGAAAGATCAACGCCCCCATCAAACGGGCGGAGGACAGTAAAATGAAACGCATCGTAAGCGATGACGGCGCGCCATCCTTGACACAGTACAAAACGGTGGTTGCCAACGAAATGTATTCCGCGGCATTCGCGTCACCTATCACCGGTCGTACCCATCAGTTAAGAGTTCACTTTTCGAGCAGGGGAAACTGCATTTGTGGCGATACCCTTTACGGCTATCCATGCGAATACATAGATCGTCAGGCCCTTCACGCGTTCCGTCTGGAATTTCCGCATCCGTCCAGCGGTGAACCTATGTGCGTATATGCGCCGCTCCCCTCCGATATGGTATCCCTCTGCCAAAGCGTATTTAGCTTTGAACATCAAGAAAAACTAAAGCTTCAAAAAGGATTGTATTATGACCAACAACCACTCTTCCCATAAGCGGAACACCGCAAAAGAACGTCTCCCTCTTTTCAGTATCATTCTCCTGGGTCTTGCCACCTTGTCCTTTCTCCTTGTCGTTATCGCGAGAAACAGCATGGCTTTTGCGACCTTCTTTAACAGAAGGATCAGCGCCGTCGTGCGGGCTATCCTTGCCTATATAACCAATCTTTTCCCCTTTTCAACGGCCGAATTACTGATTATTTTGATTCCCGTGATCCTTTTCGTTTTGATTCTTTTTGCCGTCAGGATCGGCACAAGATCCTGGAAAGGCGTTCTCATTTATACCGTTTCCTTGATTTCCGTTGCATCTATCATCTTCACCATCTTTGTCTGGGGATACGGAATCGGTTATTACGTCCCTACACTTGATAAGCAGCTGGAATTGAATTCCCGTCCCGTTTCCGCCGAAGAACTGAAGGAAACCGCACTTTGGTTGGCGGATGAGCTGGAAAAATATGACGATGAATTCCACAAATTTGCCGACGGCTCCACCTCAATGCCGTATAGTCTTGGAGAGATGAGCGAAAAGTTGATGGAATCTTATCAAGCAATCTCCGAAGAGTATCCCTTTTTGCAAAGCTTGAAGAGCAGAGTCAAGCCCGTTCTTCTCAGCATCGCTATGTCAGAAACACACTTCACAGGCTTCTATACCTTCTTTACCGGAGAGGCCAATATTAACGTGGATTTTCCTGACTACACGCTTCCCTATACGGCGGCTCACGAATTTGCCCACCAACGAGGCATCGCACGGGAAAACGAAGCCAATTTCATTGCGTTTCTCGTTTGCTCCTCCTCCGATGATCTCTATTTGCAATACAGCGGATATCTGAATCTCTACGAGTACGTCGCTTCTGCACTTTACTCTGCGAGCCCCACTATGTACTACGAGGTATATGCAACGGTTCCCGCCTATGCCAAGCAGGAAATGCGCGCCTATTCCGCCTTCTATGCGAAATATAAGGATTCTGAGGCAGGAAAGGTCGGTTCTTCTATCAACAATGCCTTTCTGCAGGCAAACGGAACGGTTGAGGGCACCAAGAGCTACGGTCTCGTTGTAGATCTTGCCGTTGCGTATTACAGAACGGTAGTCTCCGCGGAACCCTCTTGAGCATATCCTCGTATACTGATGATGGATAAGGCTTTTCTATCGACAAAAATCGATCTTTTTTCTCGCGGCAAATAATCTGCAAAACACACAAAAAAATTATCGAAAACCTATTCCTTTTTTATGAATATTATGTTATAATTATATATATCTACAACTCTGAGAAGGAGTCGCGAAATGTTTGAAGCAATTGACGCTGTTCGCAAGGACAGGATCATTATAAATGGCGGCAATCGGTTATACGGTGACGTATATATCGACGGTATGAAAAATGCCGCCCTCCCCATTGTGTTTGCCACCATTCTCACAAAGAGCAAGTGCATCATCGAGAACCTTCCTACGGTCAGCGACGTTATACTCTCTCTTGAAATTCTGAAGGAGATGGGTGCAAGCGTTCGAAAGATTACCCCCACAACGGTCGAAATCGATACGACGAATCTTCGATTTGAAGCCGCCCCCTACGATCTCGTTGGAAAAATGAGAGCATCCACCTATCTGCTTGGCGCCCAGCTTGGCCGCTTCGGAAAAGCTATGGTGGGATGGCCCGGCGGATGCGATTTCGGCGTTCGTCCCATTGACCTTCATATCAAGGGATTTGAGGCGCTCGGTGCTACAGTCATCATTGAAAGCGGATACATAAATGCTAACGCCGACAACGATCTTCTCGGCAATACCATTTATTTTGATATCGCTTCGGTTGGCGCAACCGTCAACGTAATGCTTGCCGCCGTATGTGCGGAAGGTGTTACCGTCATTGAGAATGCGGCCAGAGAGCCCCACATCGTTGACCTTGCCAACTTCTTCAACACCTGCGGTGCTAACATCAGCGGTGCGGGAACCAGCGTGATCAAGATCCGCGGTGTCAAGGAATTGCACGGATGCACCTATACCATTATTCCCGATATGATCGAGGCAGGCACCTTCATGGTGGCCGTTGCCGCCACGGGCGGTCGCGTCAATATCCGCAACGTGATTCCCAAGCATATGGAAACCGTTTCCACAAAGCTTGAAGAAATGGGTGTGACCATTGAAGAGCACGACGATTATATTACCGTTATTGCCGAGGAAAAGACGCGTGGCGTTACCATTCGCACACTTCCCTATCCCGGATTCCCCACAGATATGCATCCGCAGTTTACGGCAGCTCTTTGCTTTTCTGAAGGAACAAGTCTCATCTCGGAAGGCATTTGGGAAAATCGCTTCAAGTATACGGAAGAGCTTCGTAAAATGGGCGCTAATATTCAGGTACAAGGAAAAACGGCAACCATTACGGGCGGTTCCAAGATGACGGGCGCTCGCTTGAAGGCTGTTGACCTTCGCGGAGGCGCGGCCGTTCTTATCGCGGCTCTTGCCGCAGAAGGCACGTCCGAGATCACCGAAACCGAGATCATTGAGCGCGGGTACTACAACGTTGTAGGAAAGTTCCGTTCTCTTGGTGCGGATATTCTGTCCGAATCCGGAGAGCCTGCTCAAAAAACCTCATTCTGATACTATCTCGGGACTGTCTTCCTTACAAAGACAGTCCCGTTTCCAATGGAAAGGACACTATATGAAATCTCTTTTGAAGTACTTAAAGGCTTACCGAAAAGAAGTGGTTCTGAGCCCGCTTTTCAAGCTTCTTGAGGCTATCTTCGAGTTGTTTGTTCCGCTTGTGGTGGCAGCCATCATTGACGTAGGCATCAAGGATGGCGACAGCTCCTATATTGTTAAATGTTGCGGCATTATGCTCCTTCTTGGCGTTATTGGTCTTGTCTGTGCCGTAAGCGCACAATTCTTTGCCGCCCGTGCAGCCGTAGGCTTTGCCGCCAAGATCAAGCAGAAACTTTTTGACCATATTCAAAAGTTCTCTTATACCGATCTCGACACGCTCGGCACGTCCTCGCTGATCACCAATATGACGAGTGACATTAATCAGGTACAGACAGGTGTAAACCTGGTTCTTCGCCTGTTCTTGCGCTCGCCCGTTATCGTGTTCGGTGCGATGATCATGGCGTTTACCATTGACGCACGCTCCGCCGTTCCCTTTGTTGTGCTGATCCCCGCGCTTTGTGTCGTGGTCTTTGGCATTATGCTGATCACCATTCCCCTTTACAAGAAGGTGCAGGCGCGTCTGGACAAGCTTCTCGGCATTACCCGCGAAAATCTCAACGGCGTGCGCGTAATTCGTGCCTTTAACCGCCGAGATGCTGAAGTGGAATCCTTCAAAGAAGCCAACCACTCTCTCAACACCATTCAGGTTTTCGTAGGCAGAATCTCTGCACTTATGAATCCGCTCACCTTTATTTTGGTCAATGGTGCTATTATCCTTTTGATCAATAAAGGCGCCCTGCGCGTAAATGAAGGCTCGATCTCCCAAGGCGAGCTGATCGCCCTTTATAACTACATGTCGCAGATCCTGGTGGAGCTGGTCAAGCTGGCCAATCTGATCATCACCATTACCAAAGCAACCGCAAGCGGAAATCGTATTCAGGCGGTTCTTGACAGATCTCCCGAGGAGAATGCGCCCCACACCGATGGCAACGAAGCAACAGATCCGTATGCTATCTGCTTTGATAGCGTATCTATGACCTACAAAAATGCAGGTGCGGAATCCTTGTCGGATATTTCCTTTACCGTAAAGCCCGGACAGATCCTTGGCGTCATCGGTTCTACCGGATCCGGCAAGTCGACACTTGTGAATCTGATCCCCCGCTTTTATCACGCCACGCGCGGTACCGTCACCGTCCTCGGAAAGCCGATCAAAGGTTATACGGAAGAGGCGCTCCGTGATAAGATCGGTGTTGTGGCACAAAAGAACGTTCTGTTTAAAGGAACGGTTCGTTCCAACCTCTTGTGGGGCAACGGCGCTGCTGACGACGCCCGTCTTGCCGAAGCCTTGACGGCGGCGCAGGCCCGTGATTTCGTTATGGAGAAGGAAGGTCTTGACACCACGGTTGAGCAAGGCGGAAAGAACTTTTCCGGCGGTCAGCGTCAGCGTCTTTGTATCGCTCGCGCACTCGTGAAGCAGCCGGAGATCCTGATCCTTGACGACAGCTCCTCCGCTCTTGACTTTGCCACCGATGCGGCGCTTCGCAAAGCCCTTCGTGCACTTCCCTATCACCCCACTACCGTCATTGTTTCCCAGCGAACCGCCTCCATTATGCACGCCGATGTTATCGTGGTGCTTGACGACGGAGAGCTGGTCGGCGTTGGCACGCACGAGGAGCTGCTCGCGTCCTGCCCCGTATATCTTGAAATCTATCAGTCCCAATTTTCGGAAAACGGGGGTGAGGCGAAATGAAGAACGTAAACAAAGGCAGCATCCGCAAGGTTTTGTCCTACATCCGCCCTCATATGGGCTGGTTTATCCTCTCCCTTATCTTCGCGGCCGCAGGTGTCGCAATGTCCCTTTATATCCCTATCTTAGTCGGTGACGCCATTGATCTGATTCCCGGCATAGGAACCGTCCTCTTCAAGGAGTTGTTTGCCGTCCTTATCAGTATTGGCATCTGCATCGCGATCGGAGCCGCCGCCCAGTGGCTGATGAACGTGTGCAATAACCGAATCGCATATCTTGTTGTGCGAAACATCCGAAATGAGGCATTTGAAAAGCTCCAGAATCTTCCTGTCAGCTATCTTGACTCCCACAGAACGGGAGAAACGGTCAGCAAGATCATCACCGACGTTGAACAGTTTGCCGACGGTCTTCTGATGGGATTTTCTCAATTCTTTACCGGCATTCTCACCATTGCAGGCACCCTCGGCTTTATGCTGTCTCTCAACGTCAAGATCACGCTGGTCGTGGTTTTGGTAACGCCTCTTTCTCTGTTCGTTGCCGCCTTTATTGCCAAGAGCACACATTCGATGTTCGTTGAGCAATCCAAGACCCGCGCGGAACAAACGGCATTCATCGACGAGATCATCAGCAACCAGAAGACGGTCAAGGCCTTTAACCACGAGGATGAAGCAAGCACCGAGTTTGCTGACGTAAACGAGCGCCTTCGCAAGTGCTCCCTCCGCGCCACCTTCTTCTCTTCGCTTACCAATCCCTCTACCCGTTTCATCAACAGCATCGTATATACGGGCGTTGCCTTGGTTGGCGCGCTGACTTGTCTTGGTGAGGGTGATGCGGCACTGACCGTCGGTGGCCTCTCCTGCTTCTTGAGCTATGCCAACCAATATACCAAGCCCTTTAACGAAATTTCCGGCGTTGTCACCGAGCTGCAGAACGCGCTGGCGTGTGCTTCCCGCGTATTCGAGTTGATCGACGAGTCCGCGCAAACACCCGACAAGCCCGATGCAAAGGTGATCGAAGGTTGCGCGGAAGAAATTGACTTCACCAACGTATCCTTCTCCTACACACCCGATCAAAAGCTGATCGAGCATCTTAACCTTGCCGTCCAAAAGGGTCAAAGAATCGCCATCGTAGGCCCCACGGGATGCGGAAAAACCACACTGATCAACCTTCTGATGCGATTCTATGACGTATGCGACGGAAGCATTGCCATTGACGGAACCGACATTCGCGACGTTACACGAAGCAGCCTTCGCTCCTCCTTTGGTATGGTTCTCCAGGACACTTGGCTTCGCTCGGGCACCGTTCGCGAGAACATTACCTTCGGAAAGCCCGATGCTACCGATGAGGAAGTGATCGCCGCTGCTAAGCTTTCTCACGCCCACAGCTTCATCAAGCGCCTTCCTCAAGGTTATGACACCGTCATCGGAGAGGGCGGCGGAATGCTCTCCCAGGGTCAGAAGCAGTTGCTTTGCATCACGCGCGTGATGCTCTGCTTGCCGCCTCTGCTCATTCTTGACGAAGCAACTTCATCTATTGATACCCGAACCGAGATGCGCATTCAAAGTGCCTTCTCGAAGATGATGCAAGGACGCACCTCCTTCATCGTAGCGCACCGACTTTCCACCATCAAGGAGGCGGATGTGATCCTCGTTATGAAAGACGGAAACATCATCGAGCAAGGGTCTCACGATGAGCTTCTCAAGCAGAAGGGATTCTATCACACCCTATATTACAGTCAGTTCGAACACTAAAAAAAGCATCGACGAGCTTCGGTTCGTCGATGCTTTTTATTATGAAAATAATCCTTTCAGCTTCTGCCGGATGCGGAAGATCGCATTCTCGATAGACTTTTCCGTTTTTCCGAGAAGCTCTGCGATCTCGCGCGAGGAGCATCCGGAAAAATAGTATTGCCATACCTTATATTCAAACTTAGAAAGCGCCACTTCGATCTTCTTATTCCACTCGCGCATTTCTTCACGGCGAATCATATCCGCCGAAAGATCATCCTCGGCCTTGACCTCGTTTCCCTCTTCGCTTGTCTCCTCGAGAGAGACGGTCTCAAGTCCTCTTCGTTTTTTCAGTGCGCGAAGCTGTGTAATGAAAAAGTTGTTCATGCAGATCTTCGCATACAGACCGAAGCTGACGTGTGTCTGAGACAGGTCGTAGGAAAGGATCGCATTGTAAAAGGTAACCGTCAGCTCCTGCTTAAAATCCTCCGAATCCTGCCGTGAAACGCCATTATTGCCAAAGCGGTTTACAAAGGATACGATCAATGGCTCGTAAATTTCAAGCAACTCTTCAAAAGCATCTTGATCTTCTTTGCGAACCTGCAAGATCAGATTTCTGACGATCTCGTCATACGACTCAAAAACAGTACTCATCCTTCTCTCCTCTTAAGAGAACAAATAACTCATCTGACCCGTAAGAAGCGCTACCGTTCCGCGATAAACCACGTCGGGGCGTTCCATATAGTGCTGCTTCAAGCGCTCCACGCGGTTTTCGGTATCTACCACAATGGTTGTCTCAAAGATCTTCTCTCGCTTCTCATACAACGTACAGGTCAGGTCAAATCGACCGTCCGAACGACGCTCGGAGGAACATCTTGCCTCAATGCCGCGCTTCTTAAAATCGAGATAACGGAAGGCCGCCTCAAGACTCTTATCGAGGATCACACCCAAAATGTCACTGTGAAGCTCTCTTGCAACAAGGCTTCCTTTCTTGGTTACGGAATAATACTTCTCTCCGTCCACCTCGGTATATTGGATCAGATCGGACTCCAGAAGCTCGTCAAAGCTTTCGGCAAAGTCCAGATACATCACGTAATCGGTCTGCATAACGATATCGTTGATGGAAACGAAATCCAACGGATAGTTGATATTTTCCATCAAAAACAGGACGAAGATCTTAACGTTTTTCTTGGCAGTAATTCTTGCACCCACGTCTTTTCCGCCTCACTTTCTTCATACTTTTACACGATTATTTTACCATATTTTCGCGTTTTTTTCAATAGCTTTATTGCATTTTCAAGAAAAATGTGGTATACTGTTTCCATCATTATTTTTGCGAGGTGCCCCATGATCAATATTGCAATTCTCGGCTTCGGTGTGGTTGGAAGCGGTACGGCGGAGGTTCTCACACAAAACCTTTCGCTGATCGAAGAAAGAATCCACAAGAAGCTGAACATCAAATATATTCTCGACCTCAGAGATTTCCCCGGAAGCCCCTTTGAAAATCTGGTAACCCACGATTTCGGGAAGATTCTGAACGATCCCGAGGTCACTATCGTTGCGGAAATGATGGGCGGCTCTCACCCCGCGTATGACTTCTCCCTTGCCTGCCTTCGTGCAGGAAAGAGTGTTGTTACCTCCAACAAAGAGGTGGTAGCTACCTTTGGCGACGAGCTTCTTGCTGAAGCAAAAGCACATGGCGTTCGCTATTTGTTTGAGGCCAGCGTTGGTGGTGGTATTCCGATCATTCGCCCCCTTACCAACGACCTTTCTGCCAATACCATTCTTTCGATTGACGGTATCCTTAATGGAACCACCAACTATATTCTTACCCAGATGAGAACGGCAAACACCGAGTTTGCCACCGCTCTGAAGTCTGCACAGGAAAAGGGATATGCCGAGGCAAATCCCGCGGCGGATATCGAGGGCATCGATGCCGCGCGAAAGATCACCATCCTTGCCGCGCTTTCCTACGGCACGCTTCTTGACCCCAACAAGATCTACACCGAGGGTATTACCAAGATAACAACAGCCGATATGGAGATTGCTCGCCGTCTTGGCTATGCCATCAAGCTGATCGGACATTGCGAAAAGCAAGACGACAAGGTTCTGGCTATGGTCAGCCCCAGATTGATCCCCCTCAGCAATCCCCTTCATACCATTGACGACGTTTTCAACGGCATTCTCGTTGACACCGATATGCTTGGCACCACTCTGTTCTACGGTCGCGGCGCGGGCAAGCTTCCTACGGCAAGCGCCGTTGTGGGCGATATCATCGACATTTCAAAGAATCCCGAGAACGATCCCGCGGCTCCCCTCTTTGTAAAGAACGGCAAGATGGCAGATTTCGACAAGTACGTTTGTCGCCACCTGCTGGTGCTCCCCGCGGCTGACGAGACGGTCAAGACCCTCGCAGAGCGCACCGAAACGGTAGACGGCAACGTGGCAGTGATCACCAAGCCCATCTCCGAAGCCGAGTGCGCAAGCGTATGCAAGACGCTTGGAGACAAACTGATTTCTCACATCCGCGTTCTGTAATTTTCAATAACAAAACCCGACGGTGTTTTCACCGTCGGATTTTTCTTTTATTTGCTCATAAAGTTGTCATTGAGATAATCGTAGCTTACTTGGATGCTATCCATCGAATTTCCGGTGGCAAAGTGAAGATCCTGCTCTACGACAAAATATTTTACGCCGATCTTCTCGCCAAGAGGAATAATATCCTCAAAATTGATATTTCCATTTCCGATCTCGGTAATATAAGGCGCGTTACCGTTCTCTCCTCCGCAAGCGCCCATATCCTTCAGGTGAAGAATATCGACTCTGCCGTCAAGACGCTCCATCATCTTGCGAATATCGCATCCGCCGTGCTGAAGCCAATACACGTCAAGAACAAAGGTGATGCGAGGATCAAAATTCTCGATCAAAAGATCCATAACCGTCTTTTTATCGTACTTCTTAAACTCAAAGCTATGGTTATGGTAATTGAATTTCATACCTTCTTCGGCCAGGCGCGCCGCAACGCGATTCGCGGCTTCAATAAAGACAAACAGCGCTTCACGAGACACTTTTGCAGGCGCAGGCATACCACCGATTCCCATATTGGTCGTGCCAAGGATCTTGTGGATCTCAATGGCAGTTTCAATATCTTCTTGAATCAACTGCCAGCTGAAGTGCGTTCCGCAGATCGTAAGTCCTGCCGCATCGGCCGCCGCCTTATAGGCCTTGGCTTCCTCTATGGTGGAGGGTGCTCCCGCCGTCTGAATATGGGTATATCCGATCCGGCGGATCTTTTTCATCGCTTCTGCCAGATCCTCTTGGGTCTTTGTAAAGTCACGAACGGTATAGATCTGCAATCCAATTTCTTTCATAATCGACTCCTTTTGAAAGCATATTTACACCTTATTATAAACCATAACAAAAAGGAATGTCAAGTCATATATTGCGTTCGCTCGGTTTAGAGTTGCAAAATTAAAAAGTCTCTTGCATTTCCGCCTTGCATCGTGTATAATAGAATATGATAAATATAAAAGGAAAGACCCGTATGAAATATCAACATATTCTGTTTGACGCAGACGGTACGCTCTTTGATTTTAAGCGTGCCGAGCACGATGCACTTTCGGATACCTTGGCTCAGTTTGATCTTCCCGACAGCGATGAAATACATAACACGTATTCCAAAGCCAATGCCGCACAGTGGGCACTTCTTGAGCAAAAATTGGTTACCCGCGATGCGCTTCGGATCAATCGCTTTCAGCATTTTCTGGATGCCATTGGATTTGACCGAAACGCCGCGGAAATGGCACGGTTTTACGAAGCCGCGCTTTCTACAAAAGGCTTTTTGATTGACGGCGCAGAGGAGATCTGCCGTCTGCTTGCCGAGCGAGCTTATCTGTATATCGTTACCAACGGCTTCCGCCATATTCAGAGCGGCCGTCTTGGAGGATCGCCGTTGCTTCCTCTCTTGAAGCACGTGTTTATTTCCGAGGACATTGGCGTTGAAAAGCCCGATCCCAAGTTCTTTGATTACGTTGCCGCGCATATTCCCGGCTTCAAGAAGGAAGCGGCCATTGTGATCGGTGACTCGCTATCCTCCGACATTCTCGGCGGTATTCAGTCGGGCATTGACACCTGCTGGTTTAATCCGGAAGGAAAATCCGCGCCCGCGGAAATGAATATAACGTATACGGTTTCTTCCCTGTCTCAATTACAAGATATTATTGTGTGAGGTGATTCCATTGTCTCGAAATTTCACGCTTTATACAAGACTGAAGGCCATAGGCGTTCCTTGTTGGGAGTCGGT
>JAZLBM010000036.1:0-3111 GCA_045613705.1 Eubacteriales bacterium
CATCGCCCCTACGGGTTTGTGCGCAAATCGAACCCACCGACAAATCAAAATTTGAAGGATAAATTGATGTTTATCGGTGTGTTCATGGCGAGCGAATAGCCTCCCTCCGAGAGGGAGGTGCCGAGCGAATGCGAGGCGGAAGGAGCCTACGGTACAAGTGACAAACGCTTGCCATACCAAGGCGCAAAAGGCTTTGTCACGCGTGCTCCCTCAGTCGCCTTCGGCGCCAGCTCCCTCCCGGAGGGAGCCTTTATTGTACATCTCAAACAGTTCGATAAATCAAAATTTATCATTGAAATTTTCCCCAATTTGTGATACAATAGAATGGAATATAGGCAGGGGCGCGCGGGAATCGCGGTGCTCCGAGGAGAAGGGAGGCGCAGGGATATGAAAAAGCTTCGATACGGCATCAAGGGCATGCATTGCAGTGCCTGTGTGGCCCACGTGGAGCGAGCGGCGCGGTCGGTGTTCGACGGCGAGCTGACCGTGAGTCTGATGACCGCGGGAATGGTTCTCGTGGCGGCGGACGACGTGGACGAAGCGGCGCTTCGCGCCCGACTTACCAAGGCGCTTCGCGCCTCGGGCTACGACCTTGTGACCGAGACGGCGCGGGGAACGGATGCTGACGCCGAATACGCCGCGTCGCGTCGGCGGCTGATCCTCTCCCTCGTCCTTTCCGCCCTTCTGATGGCCGTTTCTATGGGGCATATGGTGTTCACCTTGCCTCTGCCCGATGCCATCGCCCCTCTCCGCGGCGCCATCAACGTGCTTTTGCAGCTCTTTTTGTGCCACCGCGTGATTTCCTTCAACCTCAAATACTTCACGGGCGGCTTCCGCGCCATTTTCGCGGGTGCGCCCAATATGGATTCGCTGGTAGCCCTCGGCTCCTCGGCGTCCGTCATCTGGAGCGTGGTGCTCATCGGATTTTACGTCCACGAGGGCGATCTTTCCTACGTGCCGCACCTCTATCTCGACTCTGCCGCAATGATCGTGGCGCTGGTCTCCCTTGGAAAATTCCTTGAGGGACGGGCAAAACGACGGGCAGGCGACGCGGTAACGGCACTTTCCGAGACGGTTCCCACCGAGGCGACCGTGCTTCGTGACGGCGAAACGGTGACGATCCCCGTAAGCCGGGTTGCCGTCGGCGACGTGGTGCTTGTCCGCGCAGGCGAGGCGATCCCCGTGGATGGCACGGTGCGTGCGGGCGAGGGAAGCGTGGACGAATCGGCGCTGACGGGCGAAAGCCTCCCCGTTGACCGCCGCGAGGGCGACACGGTGCACGCCTCATCGATCCTCCGCGACGGCTATTTGGAGGTGGTCTGCACCCGTATTGGGGGCGACACCGCCATCGGGCGCATTCTCACCCTTCTTGAGGACGCGGCGGCCTCCAAGGCGCGCGTTTCGCGGCTTGCCGACCGTGTCAGCGGCATCTTCGTGCCCATCGTTTCGGGCATTTCTCTTGTCACCCTTGCGGTTTGGCTCATCGCCACCCGTGATATTTCCATGGCCATCCGATGCGCCATTTCGGTGCTTGTCATTTCCTGCCCCTGTGCACTTGGACTTGCCACCCCCACCGCCATTATGGTGGGCACGGGAATGGGCGCGAAAATGGGTGTTCTCATCAAGAGTGCCCACGCCCTTGAGGAGCTTCGTGCCGTGCGCTACGTGCTCTTTGATAAGACGGGCACCGTGACCCACGGTCGCCCCCGTGTTACCGACGTATTTTTGGAGGACGAGGCGCTTTTGTCCCTCGCCTGCTCCCTGGAAAAGCTGTCCTCCCACCCCCTCGCCACCGCCCTTTGCGACTACGGTGAAGAGAAGGGAGCACCCCTTTTTGAGGTGGAAAATTTTGAAGCACCCGTGGGCAAGGGCCTTTCGGGAAGCATCGGAAATGCTCGCGTTTTTGTGGGAAGACGAAGCTTCATCGAGGAATCCTGCGGCGCACTTTCGTCGAGTGCGGATAATTCGGAACGGATGTTTCTGTCGAATGGCTCAACAACAATTTGCATATGCAAGCAAGAAGGCGACCGCCGCAGCTTCGGCGTCATCGCCATCGCCGATACCATCAAGGAAAGCGCCAAAGCCGCCGTGGAGTCTCTTCACAAGCTTGGCGTCACCACCGTTATGCTGACGGGCGATAACGAGGCCGCGGCACGCCGCGTGGCAGACGAGGTGGGCATTCGCGAGGTGCACGCCGCCCTTCTGCCCGCCGACAAGGAAGCCCTCATCCGCGCCTTCTCCGAGAAGGGAAAATGCGCTATGATCGGCGACGGCATCAACGACGCCCCCGCATTGGCACGCGCCGACGTGGGCATTGCCATCGGTGCAGGCACCGAGGTGGCGGTGGATAGCGCCGACGTGATCCTCGTGGGCAACTCCCTTGCCACCGTGCCCGATGCGATTCTTCTCGGCCGCGCCACCATGCGGTGCATCCAGCAGAACCTTTTCTGGGCCCTCTTCTACAATATGATCTGCATTCCCGTAGCCGCGGGCGCCTTGGCACCCCTCGGTATCACGCTGACGCCTATGATCGGCGCCGCCGCTATGAGCTGCTCCTCCATCTTCGTGGTGCTGAACGCCCTGCGCCTTCGCACCTTCCGACCTGTAGGGAAGCCTGCCGAGGTCGATGCTTGCCCTGTTTCCTGTGAAAATTTATCCGAAAAAGGAGAACAAGATATGTTTGGATTCAAGAAAAAGACCACCGAGACTGTGATTCGTGTTGACGGCATGATGTGCCGGCATTGCGCCGCACACGTGTCGAAGGCCCTTGCCGCCGTTGCGGGCGTGAAGGACACCGCCGTTGACCTTGCGGCCAAGACCGTCACCGTCACCGCCACCGCCGAGTTCGACCTTGCTGCCGCCCACGCCGCCATCACCGCCGCCGGATACACCGTGGTGGAGGAGTAAAACGATAAATTGGTGTTTGGCGGTGTGTTATGTCTATCCGCAAACGAACGAATTTGATCTAAACATTGTAGGGACAGGCGTCCTCGACTGTCCGCGACAAAGGATTTTGCAATTTCAAAATTGATGAAATCCTTTTGTAGAAGGTGTTTGTGCACAGCCGCAAGCAAAATCAATTCTCTTCGTTTTCGGACAGTCGAGGACGCC
>JAZLBM010000037.1:0-1945 GCA_045613705.1 Eubacteriales bacterium
ACGCGACTGAGGGAGCCCGCGCAACAAAATCTTTTGCGCCTTGATATGGCAAGTGCTAATCGCGCATCTCGCAGGCTCCTTCCGTCACACTTCGTGTGCCACCTCCCTCTCGGAGGGAGGCTTTAAGTGCACCGACGAACACACCGCTAAACATCAATTTTTAACTCTGCATTCTGCACTCTGCATTCTGCACTTCGCGCACCGGCGCGACAAGCATCAATTTACCAAAGAGGTACTTGATTTATGAAACAAGAGAAAACCATACATTTATACACTCCCGAGGGGGAGGGACTTTCGGGTACGCCGTGGAACGTGTATCCTAGGCCCTCGATGGTGCGTGACTCCTTCTTCTGCCTCAACGGAGAGTGGGATTTCTCCGCGAACGGCGGCGCGTGGGAGACCATTCGCGTGCCCTTTGCCCCCGAGTCGCTTCTGTCGGGCATCTGCCGCGATATGGGCGAGCGCCCGCGGCTCGTTTACCGCAAGCAATTTGCCCGCCCCGATGGATTTGCGGACGGGCGCGTGATCCTGCATTTCGGCGCGGTTGACCAGGTGGCCGAGGTGACCTTAAACGGCGTATTTATCGGCCGCCACGTGGGTGGCTACGAGGCCTTTTCCTTCGACGTAACCGACGCCATCGCCGCTGAAAACGTGCTTGAAGTGAAGGTGGAGGACGATCTGCCCGACCACGTGCTTCCTTGGGGCAAGCAGCGCCGTGACCGCGGCGGTATGTGGTACACCCCCGTAAGCGGCATCTGGCAGACGGTCTGGATGGAGCGCGTGCCCCAGGTCTACGTAAGATCTCTCCTCATAAAGACCAATGCGCTGGGTGCTACCGTCGTAGCCGACGGCGTGTCGGACGGCACCGTGACCGTGACCACCCCCGATGGAGAAAAGCAATTTGCCCTTGTGGACGGACGTGCCGAGGTGACCCTTGACGCACTTCGTATGTGGTCGCCCGAGGATCCCTATCTCTACTGCTTCACCCTTACGGCGGGCGAGGATCGGGTGGACTCCTATTTCGCCATCCGCACCCTTGACATCCGCGAGGTAGGCGGCGTGCCCCGCTTGTGCCTCAACGGCAAGCCCTACTTCTTCCACGGTCTTCTTGACCAAGGCTATTACAGCGACGGCATCTACACCCCCGCAACGCCCGACGGCTACGAAAAGGACATTCTCGCTATGAAGGCTATGGGCTTCAACACCCTGCGCAAGCACATCAAGGTGGAGCCGGAACAGTTCTACTACGATTGCGACCGCTACGGTATGGTGGTCTTTCAGGATATGGTCAATAACGGGGACTACTCCTTCCTTCGCGACACCGCCCTGCCGACCGCGGGTCTGAAGCGGCTTTCTGACAAGTGGCTTCACCGCGACAAGGCGACCCGCGCGGCGTTCTATACGGGTATGGAAGCCACCGTGAAGCAGCTTTATAACCACCCCTCCATCTGTTATTGGACGGTCTTCAACGAGGGTTGGGGACAGTTTGACAGTGAGGCAGGCTACCACGCCATCCGTGCTCTCGACGATAGCCGATTTGTCGACACGGCATCGGGTTGGTTTGCGGGCGCCACCTCCGACGTGGATAGCGAGCACGTCTATTTCAAGCCCGTGAAGCTGAAATATTCCGACAAACCGATGGTGCTCTCCGAGTTCGGCGGCTATTCCTACAAGCCTGAGGGGCACGTGTTCAATCCCTACAAAACCTACGGCTACCGCTTTTTCAAGGAGCAGAAGGCCTTTGAGGACGCCCTCGTCGCCCTCTATGAAAACGAGATCATTCCCGCCGTCTCGAAGGGACTGTGTGCCACCGTTTACACCCAGGTATCCGACGTGGAGGACGAGACCAACGGTCTTTTGTCCTACGTCCGCCGCGTCACCAAGGTAGACCCCGCGCGAATGCAGGCGCTTGCCGAGAAGATCTACCGCGAAATTCAATAAAACA
>JAZLBM010000038.1:0-2072 GCA_045613705.1 Eubacteriales bacterium
TGTTTCTTTATCGAGCATACCGAGAGAGTCGGCAACATCGGTCATGATAAGCTGCCAGCCCGAAACACTGCACGCAGTTCCCGGAAAATCAGTGATCATATCCACAACAATAACAATACCCACTGCTTCCAGGGGAATGCCAAGCTGTGCAAATGCAATGGTGTAACACATCACACCGCCACCGGGTACAGGCGGAGTCGCAATGGAAAGCAAAAGGTTTGTGATGAATGCGATAATGAGAAACGACGGGGTGATAGGAACGCCGTACAGCGCTGCCATGGTTAACTCAATGCCGGTAAGGTTAGCAATGCCTGCGGGATCAAACAAAACCTGTCCCAAAGGGATTCCAAACTCTACGAGGGTTTTGTCAATGCCGAGCTTTTTGTTTGCGTCACGAACGTTCGTGCCGAATGCGGCAGCCGAAGATGCGGTGGTAAGAGCGATCACGAATGTCTGCCACGTCTTTTTCAGCAGCAAAGCAGGCGAAACCTTTTTCGTAACGGCAACCCGCAGAAGATTGAGCACGTAGAATGCCGCAAGCAACAGCAGGATCAACGCAAGCATCTTCCAAGAGTTCAAAATGGCGCCGAGATTGCCGCCCGAGATCATTCCCGTAAAGAGAACGAATATCAAGATCGGCAACGTAGAGGATAGTCCTGACATAATCGTTTGAACGATAGAGTCAAGCTGTTGTATGAGACTGAAAACACCGTTCACTCTCGACGACAGCACAAGCATTGCAAGTCCGACAATGATAGCAATGAATATAAGCTGCAGAGTATGTCCCGTTACAAAAGGTTCAAACAGGTTCGACGGAATGATGTCATAGGTCAGATCGAGGATCTCCGAGAACCCCGATGCTTCGCCGCCGCCCCACTGTATGGGAAAGAACAGGCTTCCGAGTGCTGTCATAAAGGCACCGACCAATACCACATGCAAAAGAATGGCTTTGATCGTCTTGCTTCCGATCTTGCCGAGGGTTTCCATATTGCCCATCGAGCAGATACTGCTGAGAATAGACAGAAAGACCAGCGGAACCGATACCGCCGTGATCAGTCCCATAAAGGCATCGGTTACAGGTGTCAGCACGTAATCGTTTGCCCCCGTCCTGATCCCGTCGGGCAGGAAATTCAAGGCGATACCCGCAATCAGCGCAAGTCCGATGGCACCGATCATTTTGACCGTACCGGACAGCGACTTTTTCTTGGGCATAAAGAGGATGTAGTTTTTGCTGTTTTTATAGCTCCATGTGGGGGCAAGACCGATGCTTGCGAGCAGACCCCGGATCACATCATCTTCTTCGCCCGGTTTGTCAAAAGGATCGAAGGATTCCTCTTCGACCACGACTTCGACCTTGATGGAGGATAAGCGTTTTACGCATCTGACCTTGAAGCTTGCTTCTTCTCCAAACCTGTTTTGATACTCAAGCAGTACTTCTTCAAATGTGAACTTGATGCGGATAGCCTCGCGCCGATCAACACCTGCCGACGCGAGAAACTTTCCGACTTCCTCACACGCAAGGTCTATATTGCTGTTTGAAAAATTTGATTCTTTCAACTTACCACCTCCGTTAGTTATTTTATCTTAACTGTAACGAGGTTTGTAAATCCGTCTTCGTTTATTTCCGTATAGTCAATACTCTGCGACGCGTTCTCGGCAAGCTTCAAGGAGAGAATATTGTCCGATTCCCTCACATCAAAACGCTTTCCGTCGTATTTGATGAGCATAGAAAGGGTCTCGTTATCCTGCGAATATTCGAGAGCAACGCTCAGCTTAAATTCACCCGAAAGCACGGGGAGAATGATCTGTACGCCAAGCTCCTCAAATACTGCCTGAGCACGCATAATCGCTCTCTGAGCAACCTGATTCTTTCTGCCGAATTCTTCAAGAGAGGTATTGAAGCCGATAAAGTCGAAATCCTTTGAGGTAATAACGGTTTCAAACACTTTCAGATGCTTGATAAAGCGTATCGTTTTTTCACGCTTGGGATTGTCGAAAATCTGCTCGGGCGTTCCGTCCTCGTAAACACCGCCCTCGTCCATATAGAACACTCGGTTGGCGATCTCACGGGC
>JAZLBM010000039.1:0-11685 GCA_045613705.1 Eubacteriales bacterium
TCATCGCATCGGGCTCGGTAACCGAGGTGTTCTCGCCAAACTCTGCGGCACACTCGCGACCGATACGGAATTCTGCGCCCGTCAAGGGAGCAAGGATACTGTCACCCGAGCAATCGGCAAAGAGCTTTGCCTCCACGTCGATGAAGGTCTGTGTGGTCATCTGATAGCCGCTGATCTGCTTAATGCGAACGCTTCTGCCATCGGCAAAGTCGCCCGTTTCCACCTCGGCGTCATTACAGGTACAGTTGAGAAGCAGGGTGATATTCTTCTCACGCTCTACAAATTCGTGAAGGATCATCTGCCATACATATATATTCTTTGTGGGGTTTCTGCGAAGATTTTCAAGAAGGATCTCCTCGATAATACCTGTTTCGCGGTTGCCGGAGCCCCTGGCGCCGCAGATCCACATACGAATCTCGGAGGAGGTGTTTCCGCCAAGCACAGGGCGCTCCTGCATCAGTACCACGCGAATACCCTCACGTGCCGCGGCAATGGCCGCACACATTCCGGCAAGACCACCGCCGACCACGCAAAGGTCGGTCTCTATTTTTCTTCTCTGTAGCATATCTTTCCCCTCTTTCATTCATTTCTCTCATTATACCTCACTTTCTCCCCCGTTGCAAGGCTTTTCGGCGAATTCACACCTTAAAATTTTAATGTTGCATTTTCGCGAAAGATATGATAGAATAAAGGAAGAAAAAAGTAAAGGATGAAACGTATGAATCTTTGCGATCTGAAAACCATAAAACAAATCATGTCGGTTTACGGCATTAAATTTCATAAGGAGTTCGGTCAGAACTTCCTCACCGACCGTATGGTGGTAGAGGATATTGCCGACTACTGCTGCAACGGCGACTCCAAGACCATTCTTGAGATCGGTCCCGGTATCGGAACGCTTACCGCCGCCCTTGCCGAGCGATATGAGCGGGTCATTTCCCTGGAAATAGACAAGGGTCTCATTCCCGTTCTTTCCTACACCCTTGACGACTATAAAAACGTGACTGTCATCAATGAGGACGTAATGAAGGCCGACCTTGAGACCATTCTCGCGCCCTACTTTGAGGAAGGCGTTTCGGTTTGTGCCAACATTCCTTATTATATTACCACGCCCATTTTGATGAAGCTCCTTGAGTCTCGCCTTCCCTTTGACTACATCACGCTGATGATCCAGTCCGAGGTAGCCGACAGACTTTGCGCCAAGGCAGGCAGCAAGGATTGCGGTGCGATCACCGCCGTGCTTGCCTACTACGGAGAGGCAGAAAAGCTCTTCACCGTACCCGCAGACCGCTTCGTTCCGCCCCCCAAGGTCAATTCCAGCGTTGTGCGCATCCGCCTTTACAAGGAGCCCCCGAGAAAGCCTCTTGACAAAGCCCTTTTCTTCAAGGTCATCAAGGCGGCCTTTGAGCAGCGCCGCAAGACACTCCTCAACGCCCTCTCCTTTGCCTTCCCCGAGATCGTCAAGGAGCAGCTGGCAGACGCCATCGCCGCAGGCGGTCACCGCCCCGACATCCGCGGAGAAAAGCTGGACGTCAATATGTTTATGGATCTTGCCGACTATCTCTACAACCTCACGAAATAAAACAAAAGGACAGAATCAAAGTTCTGTCCTTTTTCATTATCGTCTGGCTCGCACCAATACGCGAAGTCCGCTGTGGAGTCGATCGATAAAGGCATCGATATCCGCCTCGGTGTTGTCTGCCGAAAGGCTGACGCGAACGGAGCAATCGGCATCGTTTGCCGAAAGACCAAATGCGGTAAGCGCGCGGCTGGGCTCTCTGGAATGGGAGGAGCACGCCGAGCCGCTGGATACGAAGACACCCTCACCCGACAAATAGTGGAGCATGGTCTCGCTCTTGATATTGGGAAGCGTGAAATTGATGATATGGGGTGCTGCCGCGGAGAGCGGAACGTTCAAGCGCACGTCAAGAGAAGAAAGCTTCAGCAAGGCATACTCGCGAAGGGATGCCATTCTTGCAATGCCTTCATCAAGAGACGGAAGCGCTTTTTTCACCGCCGCGCCAAAGCCCACGATACCGATCACGTTCTCCGTGCCCGAGCGGAAGCCGAATTCCTGTCCGCCTCCGTGAAGGATGGGAACAAGCTTTCTCTGCTTCAGCACGTCGGCGCTTACGTACAAGGCACCGACACCTTTAGGTCCGTGAACCTTATGGGCGCTGATGCTGATCAGATCGGCACCAAGCGACGCCGGCGTAAACCGACATTTCAGAAAGCCCTGTATCGCATCGCAATGGGTGGTGACCTGCGGATTTCTCTGCTTTGCCAAGGAAAACACCTTTTCAAGATCGTAACGGGCACCCGTCTCGTTGTTCACCATCATCATAGTGACCATCAGGGTATCGCCGTCAAGCTCTTTATCCACCTGCGCCATATCCAGAACACCGCCGCGGGTAGAAATGCGAACCACACGGAAGCCGTCGGACTCAAGGGCGTGGAGGGTATTCTCCGTTGCCGGATGCTCGGAATCGGTAGTGACGATCTTATTTGCGCCGCGTCTCGCCTTGGCATATACGCATCCGCGAATGGCAAGATTGGTCGCCTCGGTTCCGCAGGACGTGAAGATCAGCTGACCCGGCTTCATCATACGAACGCCGAGGGCGTTGCCGATGGCATCACGGGCCCCCGACACCAACCGCTCGGCGGCAAGACCTGCCGAATGGAGAGACGAGGGATTTCCGTATACCATCATTGCCTCGTTCATCGCGTCGATGGCCTCGCGGCAAAGGGGCGTGGTCGCGCTGTTATCCAGATAGATCTCTTTCATGGGAGTCGACATCTTACTTCTTGAACTCGAAGACCTCGATCATAGCGTTAACGTCATCCAGATGGAGAGCATAGTTCTCTGCATCGGAGGTGTAGGTGAAGATATAGATCATCGTAGAGGTCGTGATAAATACCTGCTTGACCTGATAATCAAAGCCTGCGATCTCGGTGGTATACTCTACCGCATAGGCATCAAAGCCGCCCATCTTGATATTCTCGGTAGCGGAAATCTCGGTAAGGCTATAATCGTAGTTAGACTTGAATGCTTCCCAGTACTGCTTGCCGTTCTTAACGCCCTCCATAACCATGAAGGAATTCAGGCTTACGTTGGAAAGCTCGGTTGAGGAATAGTACGCGGAAGGAATTGCGGCACCAACATCAACGCTCCAGTCGTCGGGAACGAAGAAGCGGAACTCATACTGACTGTCGGAGGCCATCTTGTAGCCTTCGGGGGTATGCTCATCTCTGAAGATGAAGGGCGGATCGGTCTCCACCTCAAAGCTGCGGAAAGCAAATACGTCAACGATAGCGTCAAAATCGGAAAGAAGCTGTTCGAAGTCCGCCTCGGGCGCGCAATAGGTGAGCGTGGTGAACACATTCTCATTCTTGGCAATGATGCATCTGAAGCGAACGACGTTTTCGCCAACCTTTGCCTTGTAGTCAAAGGTGTATGCCGCAAAGGAATCCAGCGTGGTGGTCTTGGGCTCGGTAACCTGCTCATAGTCCACGAGAGTGCTCTCATAGCTATCGATCACAGTCGCGATATAATCGGACAGCTGGATGCCGGTGGTTCCCGTCTTCTTGGAGATCGCGCTTACGATGATACCGCTTCCCTGTGCGTAGTACGCGCTGGAAACGCCGCTGGACGCGTTGTTCTGCCAGGTCTGGGGAACGTAAAGATCGAAGATCTCGTCCTCAAGAGAAACCAGCATATAGCCGTCGGGAGTCTTGTCGGAGGAACAAGCTACCGTTCCCACGAGCATTACAAGCACAAGAAGTGCTGCCAAAATCTTTTTCATTGGATTTACCAACCTTTCTTTTATGAATCTTGATTATTATAACAGATACGATTGCTTTTGTCTACTGTCTTTTTGTAAACAATTGCTTTAGGAAAGCTTTGCCATTTCCTCGGCGGCGCACATAATGCCGATCTTGCCGCTTTCATAGGTCAGACCGCCCTGTAAAAATGCGGTATAGGGCTCGCGCAGAGGTCCGTCCGCCGAAAGCTCGATGGAAGAGCCCTGTGTGAAGGCACCTGCCGCCATAATAACGGGATCACCGTAGCCGGGCATATCCCAAGGCACGGGGGTCACGTAAGCGTCAACGGGAGAGCCCTTCTGAATACCGCGGCAAAGAGCGCACAGCGCTTCGGGAGAGTGAGTGATCACGCTTTGGATAATATCGTGGCGGGTCTCATCAAATTTGGGCTCCACGTCATAGCCGAGCGCCTCGAACATATACGCCGCAAGATGCGCCGTTTTGATGGCCTGTGCTACGGTATGAGGGGCGTAGAAAAGTCCCTTATAAAGGCTCTTGTTGAAGCCGAAGGTAGCACCCGTTTCGCAACCGACGCCAACAGAGGTCAATCGGTAGGAAGCCAACTCCACGGCGCGCTTGGTGCCCGCTATGTAGCCACCCGTTTCCGCCATGCCGCCACCGGGATTCTTGATAAGAGAGCCAACGATCATATCGGCGCCTACAGCCGTAGGCTCCTTTTCCTCTACGAACTCGCCGTAGCAGTTATCCACCACAACGTAGCAATTGGGCGCGATGGACTTCACGAACGCCACCGCCTCACCGATCTCGTCTACGCTGAGGGTCTTTCTGTTCAGATACCCTTTGGAGCGCTGGATGAACACCACCTTGATGCGATCGCCGCCCTCGCGAAGCGCCTCCTCGATCTTGGGGAGATCAAACGCGCCGTCCTCAAGAAGATCGATCTGGGAATAGGTTACCCCGAAGTCACGGAGAGATCCGTCACCGGGCGTTCCGGTAATACCGATAACCTCCTCCAAGGTATCGTAAGGCTTTCCCGCAATGGAAAGCATAATATCATTCGGGCGAAGCAGACCGAAAAGTGCAATGGTAAGCGCGTGGGTGCCGCTTACGATATTGTGACGGACAAAGGCCGCCTCGGCGCCCATAACCTCTGCCCAGATCTCGTCAAGGGTATCTCTGCCCTTGTCGTCGTATCCGTAGCCGCTGGTGGGATTAAACATTGCCTCACTTACGCGATGCTCGCGGAATGCGTCCATCACGCGGGTGGTATTGGCAAAGGAGATCTCGTCGATCTTCTCAAAATGTGCGGCCAGCTTGCTCTCCGCCTCACGGGCGAGAGCCTTTATTCTTTCCGAAAATTCCATATTGATTTCACTTTCTGTACGTTAAAAACGATTGACAATATCCTTAAAAACGTTTCCTCTTTCCTCAAAATTGCGGAAGGCGTCAAAGCTTGCGCAGGCGGGGGAAAGCATCACCACGTCTCCCTCCTCTGCCATACGGCGCGCGGCATTTACCGCATCCTCGAACACGGGACAGGTAACGACTCTGAGTCCGCTCTCAGCATAGTCCTCGGCGCTCTCGATCGCCGCCTTGATGACCTCTGCCGTAGCACCCGTCAGCACCACGCCCTTGGCCTTTTCACAAAGAGATTTACCAAGAGGCGCAAAAGGAATGTGCTTATCATATCCGCCACAGATCACGATAGGCTTGCAATCGACCATAGTAAGCGCCGCCGCAGTACGCGAGGGGCTGGAGTCAATAGAGCTGTTATAATACGAAACGCCATCAAGGGTGCGAACGAATTCCATACGGTGGGCAACGCCGCCGAAGGTGCGCGCCACTCGGCGAACGCTCTCTGCCTTGACCCATCCGTCAAGCATACCGATGGCAGTCATATAATTCTCCACGTTATGGCGACCGATCAGCTTGATATCGGCGGTCTTCATAATGATGCGCTCCACGGTGCCGTCACTGATCACGATCTCGCCATCCCTCTCGAAGACGGCTCTGCGACCGGGTTCATCACCGACGATGGCTTCATAACTGTCCTTCTTGGAGGAAAACAAGGTGACCCTCGCGCCAAGACGCTCGGCAAGCGCCGCGGTCGTTGCATTTTCCGCATTGGTCACAAGACGGGAAAGCTCGGGGTAGCGGCAAAGATTAAATTTGGATTCCACGTACTCGTCCATATCCACGTGCCAATCCAGATGATTGGGAGACAGATTGGTGATCGCGGCACGCGCGGGAGACTTTTTGAAGGTCTTGAGCTGGAAGCTGGAAAGCTCCACCACGGCGAAATCCTCTTCGGTCATCTTCTTCACGTGGGGCAAAAGGGGCTCACCGATGTTACCGCCAAGATATACGTGACCGCGCTTATTCGCAAGCTCCTCTTCAAGGATCTTTGCGCAAAGCGTGGTGGTAGTCGTTTTACCGTCGCTGCCCGTAATACCGATAACGGTGGCAGGAGTCAATTCAAAAAACAGTTCCATCTCCGACGTCAGCCACGCGCCCTTCTCTACCGCGTTGGCAATGCCTGCCACGTCGTCGCGGATGCCGGGGGAGCGGAAGATCACGTCTGCATCAATAACGTCCAGATAAGTGTCGCCCGTCACAAAGCGAATACCGCTCTTCTCAAGTGCCACCGCCTCGTCGCCAAGATCGGAGACCTGCTTTTTATCGTGAACCGTAATATCTGCCGTGCCAAGCTCCCGAAGGAAGGTAACAAGGGGACGGTTGGAAACGCCAAAACCGAGAATGGCGCATTTACTGTTCTTTATTTTTTCAAGAAGCTGTGTGTTTTTCAAACGGTCAACCTCCTATTTACATATACTCTATCTATTATATATGATTTTATCAAAACTTGCAATAAATATCGGCAAATTAATTTCAAAAAATTGAAAGTTTTTTCCATCAACCCCCTTTTCAAAACGGTAAATATCTGTTATAATAGTAAGGTGAAACACAAGATATTGTAAATTCCATGAAAGGAACCGTTACCGTGGCAGTAAAGAACACCGAAAAAGCAAAAGCAGGCTATAACGATCAAAGCATTAAAGCGCTGAAGGGACCTGACCGAGTCAGAAAACGCCCCAGCGTTATCTTTGGTTCCGACGGACTTGAGGGCTGTGAGCACTCCTTCTTCGAGATTCTCTCCAACTCGGTTGACGAGGCGAAGGAAGGCTTTGGTCGCGAGATCACCGTCACCGCTTTTTCCGACCATACGATCGAGGTAGACGACCACGGACGCGGCGTTCCCCTTGGCTACAACGAGGCGGAAGGACGCTGGAACTGGGATCTGATCTACTGCGAGCTGTATGCAGGCGGTAAGTATGATAATAACGAAGAGGGTGCATCCTACGAGTTCTCTTTGGGTTTGAACGGTCTTGGTGCCTGTGCTACCCAGTACAGCTCGGAATTTATGGACGTTACCTCCTATGACGGCACCTACGTGCGCTCCATCCATTTCAAAAAGGGTGAGGTCTGCTCCGAGCTTTCCGAGGAGCTTCTTGACAAGCGCAACCGCCGCACGGGTACCACCATCCGTTGGCGCCCCGACATTGAGGTCTTTACCGACATCAATATTCCCGACGAGTTCTTTATCGAAACCATGCGCCGTCAGTCGGTGGTCAATACCGGCATCCGCTTTATTTTGCGTCTTCAGAAGGCAGACGGCAAGTTTGAGACCCAGGAATTCTACTATGAAAACGGCATCACCGACTACGTAACCGAGATCGCGGGCGAGTCGGCGCTGACACCTCCCTACACCTGGCATCTTGAGGCAAAGGGCCGCGACCGTGAGGATAAGCCCGAGTACAAGATGAAGGCCGACTTCGCTTTCTGCGTTTCCAACACCGAAAATACCATCGAGTATTATCACAACTCCAGCTATCTTGAGCACGGCGGTGCGCCCGACAAGGCGGCAAAGGTTGCCTTCGTTTACGCCCTCGACCGTTACCTCAAGAACAACGGCAAGTACAACAAGACCGAGTCCAAGATCACATTCGTTGACATCAGCGACTGTCTCGTTCTGGTTATCAACAGCTCCTCTACCATTGCCTCCTACGAAAACCAGACCAAGAAGGCTATCACCAACGCCTTCATCTACGAGGCTATGTGTGAGTCCATCAAGACCAATCTTGAGATCTTCTTTACCGAAAACCCCACCTACGCCGAGGCATTTGCCAACCAGGTTCTCGTAAACAAGCGAAGCCGTGAGTCCGCGGAAAGTGCCCGTCTCAATATCAAGAAGAAGCTGACCGGTACGCTTGACATTGCCAACCGCGTAGAAAAATTCGTAAACTGTCGCTCCAAGGATCCCGCCATCCGCGAGCTCTACATCGTAGAGGGTGATTCGGCGCTTTCGTCCTGTAAGCTGGGACGTAACGCCGAGTATCAGGCCATCATTCCCGTCCGCGGTAAGACCCTGAACTGTCTGAAGAGCACCTACGAGAAGATCTTCAAGAATGAGATCATCACCGACCTTCTGCGCGTTATCGGCTGCGGCGTGGAGATCCACGGCAAGGTCAAGACCGATATGCCCACCTTCGATATGGAAAACCTCCGTTGGTCCAAGATCATTATCTGTACCGATGCCGACGAGGACGGTTTCCAGATCCGAACCCTGCTCCTTACCATCTTCTACCGCCTTCTTCCCTCCCTTCTTTCGGCGGGAAAGGTCTTTATTGCAGAGTCTCCTCTGTTTGAGATCACCGTGAAGGATGATATCTATTTTGCTTACAACGAGTTTGAAAAGGCCGAGATCCTCAAAAAGCTGGAGGGCAAGAAATACACACTTCAGCGCTCCAAGGGTCTTGGTGAAAACGAGCCCGATATGATGTGGAAGACCACCATGAATCCCGAAACGCGCCGTCTGATCGCCGTCACCACCACCGACGCGCAGAAGACCTTTGAGATCTTTGACACCCTCCTGGGCGACAATCTGGAAGCACGTAAGCGTTTCATCACTGAGCACGGAAGCGAGTACGCAAAGGACGCAGATATCTAATAAAAGAAACGCTCTTTGGAACGGTTGCTTCCTAAGAGCGTTTTGCTTTTTACGATTTCTTTCCGTATTGGTCACGAAAAGCGGAGGGCGTCATTGCCGTTCTTGCCTTGAAGGTTCGACTGAAATTGCTTTCGTCGCTAAAGCCGCATCGCTCCACGATCTCCTTGACGGGAAGCTCGGTATCGCAAAGATACCGCTTGGCGGCGGACAGTCGGCAAAGCATCAGATATTCGATGGGCGCGTATCCCGTTGTTTCCTTGAAAAGATGGGAGAAATAAGACGGGCTTACGTGATATTCCGCGGCAATGTCTGCCAAGGAGACCGACGTCCGACAATCCTCCTCAAACCGCCGCTGAACCGCTCTTACAAGATGAGTGTTCCGATTGACCGACGAGGGAAACAGGTGCGGCGCACTACGGTAAAGAAGGATAAACAACTGCTTGAGATACAGCTCCAGCATCTCCTCCCGCATAGCTCCGTCGGTGCGAAACTCAACCGTCATCCGCTCAAAAGCATCCCGTAATGCCTCCGCCTTGATCACGTGGCGAAAGGAGGCCGCGCGGTTGACAAGCACCGAAGAAAACAAGTACTCGTCCGCGTGGTTATCGCCGTTTGCCGAAAGGCGCAAGGTATAACGCTTGTACGTGGAGGTCAACACGCGAAGCGAATGCTCCTCGAAGCGGCTGAGGATCACAAGCTCCCCTGCCTCAACGCGGTGAGGCTCGCCGTCAATGCTTACCTCTGCAGCCCCCTCCACAACGTACAACAGCTGATGGGCATCGTGATAGTGACTGCCAAGGCGAACGGGATTTTCCGAATACGTAACCGACAAAACGCGCATAGTACATCCTCCAAAGATTCTTAAGGGTATTGTACCACACGCCGAAAGAAAAAGCAAGATTTACATAGAAATTCGCAATCTTTTTATAACGCCGGAAGCTGCTACCGCGGTATAATCAAAATAGGAGGTGAATCGTATGACACCTATATTTACCAATCAACAGGATTTTTTGAAAGAAAACGAGCAACAAAACACCCGTCTCCCCTACGCCGAGGATACGGGCATTCTGCGCACGCCTCTTTCCGTAGGCACAAGGATCGCGCCCAACCGTCTGGCGTGTCAGGCGATGGAGGGATGTGACGGCAAGAGCGACGGCTCCCCCGACGAGCTGACCATTCGTCGCTATCAGCGTTTGGCCGCGGGCGGCGCAGGCATCATCTGGTTTGAGGCCACGGCCTGCCGTGAGGACGGTCGAGCCAACCCCCGTCAGCTTTGGTTGCACGAAAACAATAAAGACAATTTCAAGCGCATCGTGGAGGACATCCGCGAAACGGCTATGAAGGCGCACGGGCACGCTCCGCTGATCGTGATGCAGAACACCCACTCGGGCAGATACAGTAAGCCCCACGGCACGCCTGCGCCCCTGATCGCCTATAACAATCCACTTTTTGAAAAGGACAATCCCATCGACAAAAGCCGCATTGTGTCCGACGAGGAGATCGACCGCATCGGCGAGCAGCTGGTGCTCTCCTCAAGGCTTGCGGAGGAGGTCGGCTTTGACGGCGTGGATATCAAGTGCTGTCACCGCTACCTAAACTCCGAATTGCTTTCCGCCTACGAGCGCGAGGGCAAATACGGCGGCTCCTTTGAGAATCGAACGAGGCTTCTGCGCGAGAGCATCGCGGGATCTATGGAGATCTGCGGACGGGACTTCCTCGTCTCCTCCCGTCTCAACGTATACGACGGCTTCCCCTATCCTTACGGCTTTGGCGTCAACCCCGATGGAGGCCTTGCTTTTGATCCCACCGAGCCTGCCCTTCTTCTGAAGGAGCTTGACCGACTGGGTGTGAGGCTTCTGAACATTACTATGGGTAACCCCTACGTCAATCCCCACGTCAACCGTCCCTTCGTCAAGGGAGGATACGAGCCCCCCGAGCATCCCCTTGCGGGCGTTTCGCGTATGCTTCACGGCACGGCGGAGCTGAAGAAATCGGTGCCCGACATGAAAATCATTTGCTCGGGTCTGTCCTATCTTGGTCTTGTGGCACCCCACGTGACCGCCGCTTTTATTGAGAATGGCGACTTTGACTTCGCGGGCTTCGGAAGAACCATCTTCGCCTATCCCGATTTTGCCGCCGATATTCTTCGTGAAGGCGCACTCAAAAAGGAAAAACTTTGCCTTTGCTGCTCCAAGTGCACGGAGCTTATGCGGAGCGGCTCTACACCGGGATGTGTGATCCGCGATCCCGTTTACACCGAGCTTTACCGATCCCACTTTTGAAAATAGGAGGAACGTATTATGTTTAAGTCCACCATCAAAAATCTTGATCTTTCGTCCATTGACTTTTCCACACCTCTCTTCCCCGACGTTCACGACCGTGCCTTCTGGGAGGCTAAGGTCGATAAAACCATCATTCAAAAAGCGGAAAGCTATCTGACCTACGAGTGGCCCATCATCAAGGCCACCGACTATATGGAATACAAAAAAACGGGCAACCGCGCCATTATGGAGGACATCCATTTTGACCGCCGCCGCGCCCTCGTTTGTCTTTCTTTGGGCGAGCTGATGGAGAATAAAGGGCGTTTTCTGCCGCAGATCACCAACGGCATCTATACCATTTGCGAGGAAAGCTATTGGGGCGTGTCGGCCCACTGGTACTGCAACGTAATCTGCAATATTCAGAGCCCGGAATATCCTTATATCGATCTCTTTGCCGCGCAAACGGCTCAGATCCTTTCCTTTATCAGCGTGCTTCTCCGCAAGCCGCTTCTCGCGTTCTGCCCCGAGATCATCGACCGCGTGGACTACGAGATGGAGCGCCGCATTTTCGTGCCTTACCTCACCCACCGGGATTTTTGGTGGATGGGCTACTACAAAAAGGTCAATAACTGGAAT
>JAZLBM010000040.1:0-4254 GCA_045613705.1 Eubacteriales bacterium
ATATAAAACCGATATCAATTGAAAATCCAACAGATAGAAAGGATCTCATATTATGGCAAACGAAAACAAACTTCAGGACATTATCCGTACATCCCTTGAGAGCATCCGCTCTATGATCGATGCCAGCACCGTTATCGGTGAGCCTATCAGCACCGAGGCAGGCGTTACCATCGTTCCCGTATCCAAGGTTTCTCTCGGCTACGCCTCCGGCGGTCTTGACTACAACGGCAAGCACCAGAAGACCGAGCAGAATTTCGGTGCGGGCGGCGGTACCGGTCTTACCATCGCTCCCGTTGGATTCCTTGTGATCAAGAAGGACGGCAATATCGAAATGATCAACGTAGGTCAGCCTGTACCCCAGGATCCCATCGAGCAGATCACCTCTATCATCGAGCGTTCTCCCGAGATCTTCGGCAGAATCAAGGCGGTATTCGTAAAGGGCGATAAGAACGCCGAGGCTTCCGACGCCTCCGAGTCCGCAACCGACGCCGAATAAATCCAAAAGCGAGTCTCCCGCATAATCCCGTAAGGCGAGAAATACATTATCAGTAAGAACGTATTTCCGGAGGGAGGACTCGTATGAAGCAAAGAAAATTTTTAAAAGAGCTTGCGCTTGTCCTTGCGCTGCTCCTTTCTTGCGGCGTTTTGGTATTCCCCGCATCGGCGGCACCGTCGGTGTCTGCCAAAAGTGCCGTACTGATAGAAGCCGAAAGCGGACGCGTGCTGTACCAGAACAATGCCTTTCTGCGGTTGCCTATGGCATCCACCACAAAGATCATGACCGCCATCGTCGCCATCGAATCGGGCGACACACGGCGCACCGTCACGGTGTCTCCCGACGCCGTGGGAATTGAGGGCTCCTCCGTCTATCTGTATCCCGGTGAGCAGTTGACGATGGAGGAGCTGCTCTATGCACTTCTATTGGAGTCGGCAAACGATGCGGCCACGGCCATCGCCATTGCAGTGGCAGGAAGCGTGGAAGGCTTTTCACAGAGAATGAACGAAAAGGCAGAGGCCTTGGGACTCACCGCTACGCATTTCACAAATCCCCACGGCCTTGACGACGAGGCGCATTACACCACCGCCTATGATCTTGCGGTGCTTAGTGCCTACGCGCTGAAAAACGAGATCTTTCGCACCATATGCGCCACGACCCGAAAAACCATCCCTCTGAAGGGCAATGAAGGAACGCGTGTGCTTGTCAATCACAACAAGATGCTCACCCGCTACGAGGGCGCCATCGGCGTCAAAACCGGCTTTACCAAGCGGAGCGGGCGATGTCTTGTCAGCGCCGCCGAACGGGATGGGCTCACCCTCATCGCCGTCACTCTCGGTGCTCCCGACGATTGGCAGGATCACACGGCTATGCTGGATTTCGGCTTTGAAAGCTATCAAAGCGTGCTTCTTGCCGAAAAGGGCGGTCTTGTGCTTCCCCTTTCCGTGGTAGGCGGCAGCACCGCGTCGGTTCTCGTTGCCAATACCGAGTCAGCACGCGCCATCCTCGGGCGCGATCACGATGCAATTACCTATCGCATCGAAGCTCCTCAAATGCTTTACGCCCCCGTTGCCTCCGGTGCCACCGTAGGGCGCGTCGTATGGATGTGCGACGGCGAGGAGATTGGCACCTCACCCCTTGTTACCATCAATACCGTTGCCTACAAAAAAGCGGAACGAAAAGGATTGCTTGCTTGGCTCTCTTCCCTTTTCGACCGCGAATAACATAAAGGAATCTATGGAAACCCAAACGATACGAATTCAAAAATTCTTCACCGACTGCGGCATTCTTTCCCGTCGCGCGGCAGAAGAGGAAATCAAAAGAGGACGGGTCAAGATCAACGGCGTCGTAGCCGAGGTGGGACAGAAGATCGATCCCACACGCGACCGCGTGGAATATCGCGGACAGGTGATCGCCGCCACCGAAAAGCCTCGTTTTACTTACGTGATGCTCAACAAGCCCCGTGGCTATCTGTCCACCGTCACCGACGACCGCGGTCGCCACACCGTCACCGAGCTGGTAGCCGATGCAGGCGTGCGCCTCTACCCCGTAGGACGTCTGGATATGGACTCGGAGGGACTTCTCCTTCTGACCAACGACGGCGAATTGACCAATCGTCTCACCCACCCCAAGCACGAGATCCCAAAGATCTATCACGTCAAGATCCGCGGCACCGTCACCGCCGAGCAGGTCAAGGCTCTGTCCTCGGCTATGGATATCGACGGCTACCGTATTCTGCCCGTCAAGACCGAGCTGATCTCGGTGAAGGACGATACCTCCGTGCTCCGTATGACCCTCTTTGAGGGACGCAATCGCCAGATCCGAAAGATGTGCGAAAGTCAGTCACTTACGGTGCTTCGCCTTTGCCGCATTGCCATCGGCGACCTGAAGCTGGGCAATCTTGCCCCCGGAAAATGGCGCTACCTTACCAAGACCCAGGTGGATTATCTCAAGGGAAGCACCGCAAAAAAGAAAGGAAATTGACATGCTTATAAAGGTTCTCCCCATACAATCCAAAACCGAGCAGGAGCTTGCCTGCGCCCGTTGCGGAATTCCCTACCGCCCCGAGGCTCTCGCCTATGCGGCCACGGTTGACGACGCCTTCGTCGGTATGTGTCAGTTCCGTCTGACCAATCACGGTGGCGAGATCTTCGATATCTACGAGATCCCCGAGAAGCGTGACTTTGAGGCGATGTTCGTTATGGGACGCGCGGCTCTCAACTTTATCGATCTATGCGGCGTGCATTATGCCCGTTACGTAGGTCAGGGCGCCGACGAGGCTATTCTCCGCGCCATAGGCTTTTCCAAAAACGATGAGGGTGTGTTTGACGTGGATCTCACCGATTTCTTCAATCATCCCTGCCAGCATCACAAGGAGCCCAATCCTTGCGATACGCCGAAAACCGAATAAAAGATTTTGCTCTGCCTCGGCGGGGCTTTTCTTTTCGCTAAAAAACGCCTGCGGATTTCGTCTTACTCTCGGTTTTCTTTCGGTTTTGTGTGTCATTGATACCCGCTTCCACAAAATTGGTAATTTTTTACAATTGCATTGCGACAAGTTTGTGCAACATTTTTACTGGAAATTACTTGTAATAATTTCCATTTTATGGTAATATATAGTCGTGCACAACATTACTTTTTGGAGGTTTATTATCATGGAGTATCATAATATCAAGATTTTGGTCGCCGACGAAAATCCCGTCCAGCGCAAGGCGCTTTGTGAGGGCTTGAAGAACGCCGGCTTTCGCAACGTTGACGAGGCCTTAAACGGCGAAGACGCTCTCGTCCGCATCAACAGAAGCCACCCCGACGTGGCTCTCATCGACCTTTGCCTTTCCAAGCTTGACGGCATCGGGGTTCTCAGACAAAGCAAGCAGATCAATTTCGCCCCCGACAAGGCGCCTGCCTTTATCGTTTTCTCGGTCTTTTCCAATCAGAACACCTTTATTGAAGCCGCCAACGCCGGTGCCGAGCTTTGCTTGATGAAGCCCTACAATATCGGCAGTCTTTGTGAGCATATCCAGTCCATTCTCCGCAACCGCGACCGCGGCATCATCACCACCGTGGAAGCGCCGCAGACCCCCGATATCGAGACGCAGGTAACCAAGATCATCCACCAGATCGGTGTTCCTGCCCACATCAAGGGCTATCAGTATCTTCGCACCGCCATTCTTATGACGGTGAAGGACAGCGACATTATCAACTCGGTGACCAAGGTGCTCTACCCCACCGTGGCAAAGCAGTATCAGACCACCACGAGCCGCGTGGAGCGCGCCATCCGTCACGCCATCGAGGTGGCTTGGGATCGGGGAGACGTGGACACCCTCAATTCTTATTTTGGATACACCATCCAAAATAATCGCGGCAAGCCTACGAACTCCGAGTTCATTGCCATGATCGCGGATAATTTGCGACTGAAATATAAGATCCGATAACACAAAAGCCCGAGGTCTCCTCGGGCTTTCAAATTTTGATTTGTCGGTGTGTTGGAGTTTGGCACAAACACCGTAGGGGCGATGCGACGTTGCTTCGCAAGTCGGGAATCGCCCGAAAATATTGGATTGTAGCCATTTTCACGGGTGCGCACCGCTCGGTGCGGGCGACTCGTGAATCGCCCTTACGACAAAGACATCAGACCGCTAAACATCAATTTATCGAATCCAAAATCGCAAAATCCAACAAATTCTTCTTGAAATTTGATGAAAAATCGGATATAATAGATCCTGTAAAAACAAGAAAGGAGTATCAGAATGAAAAAG
>JAZLBM010000041.1:0-1851 GCA_045613705.1 Eubacteriales bacterium
TCATCTGGCGATGAGTGGCAGAGGCAGGGTGAAGCACACAGGTCTTGGCATCGGCCACGTGGGTGGCGATGGAGGCCAGCTTCAGTCCAGCCATAAAGGTCTCCGCACCCTTGCGGCCGCCCTTCACGCCGAAAGAGACCACGCCGCAGGTGCCGTTGGGCATGTACTTCTTCGCCAGTTCATACTGGCTGTCTCCCTCCAGACCGGGGAACCGCACCCAGGCCACCTTCTCGTGTGCCTGCAGGTACTTGGCCACAGCCAGCGCGTTTTCGCAGTGCTTGGCCATGCGCAGAGGCAGAGTCTCCAGACCCACATTGAGCAGATAAGCATTCATGGGGCCGGGGATCGAACCGAAGTCGCGCATCAGCTGGGCGGTACACTTGGTAATAAACGCACCCTCCAGACCGAAGCGCTCGGTATAGGTCACGCCGTGATAGCTTTCGTCGGGG
This sequence comes from Eubacteriales bacterium, assembly GCA_045613705.1. GTDB lineage: Bacteria > Bacillota > Clostridia > Oscillospirales > CAG-272 > RGIG8775. The sequence goes on from JAZLBM010000041.1 coordinate 450, forward strand.
GTGCAAAGACCGGGATACTTGTCGGCGTATTTCGTCCAATCAAACTTACCGGAATCTACGATAGCACCGCCAACGGCGCTTCCGTGACCGTCCATATACTTGGTGGTGGCGTGGGTTACGATATCCGCGCCCCACCGGAAGGGATTGCAGTTGACAGGCGTGGGGAAGGTATTGTCCACGATGAGCGGCACGCCGTGGGCGTGAGCCACCTTGGCAAATCTCTCAATATCAAGGACGGTCAAAGCGGGATTTGCGATCGTCTCGCCAAACATCAGCTTGGTCTCGGGACGGAAGGCCGCATCCAGCTCCTCGTCGGAGGCATCGGGAGACACGAAGGTCACGTCAATACCCATACGCTTGAGGGTTACGGCAAACAGATTGTAGGTGCCGCCGTAGATGGCAGAGGACGATACGATATGATCGCCGCAGCTGCAAATATTGAATACTGCAAGAAAGCTTGCCGCCATACCCGAGGAGGTCAGCATAGCCGCGGTTCCGCCCTCCAGCTCACAGATCTTGGCGGCAACCGTGTCCACCGTAGGATTCTGCAATCTGGAATAGAAGTAACCGCTCGCCTCAAGGTCAAAAAGCTTACCCATCGCCTCACCCGTATCGTATTTGAAGGTGGTGCTCTGAATGATCGGAACCTGTCTCGGCTCTCCGTTTCCGGGGCGATAGCCGCCCTGCACACATCTTGTGCCTATCTTTTTATCTTTCATTGGTATGACCTACTTTCTTGGGGGATTTTATCTACTACCATTATACCCAATTTCGGGCAAATGTCAAGACCTTACAGCGTAGCCGCCATAACGGCCTTGATGGTGTGCATACGGTTCTCTGCCTCGTCAAAGACGATGGACTGCTCGCTTTCAAATACCTCGTCGGTCACTTCCATACAGGTAATGCCGAACTTCTCGTGGATCTCCTTACCGATCTTGGTCTTGAGATCGTGGAAGGCGGGCAGACAGTGCATAAAGCGGCACCGGGGGCCTGCGATATTCATAAGCTCGGTGGTCACGCGGTAGGGGGTCAGCTCGCGGATGCGAGACTCCCAAACCTCGTCGGGCTCACCCATGGAGACCCAAACGTCGGTGTAGATCACGTCGGCGTTCTTAACTGCCACCGTGGGATCTTCAACAAATTCAAGCGTCGCACCCGTTTCTGCGGCAATAGCCTGACACGTAGCAACAAGCTCCGCCGAGGGGAAATAGGCCTTAGGTGCGCACGCCACGAAGTGCATGCCCATCTTGGCACAACCGACCATCAAAGAGTTACCCATATTGTAACGGGCGTCACCCATATAAACAAGCTTCTTCCCCGCAAGGGTTCCGAAATGCTCCTTGATCGTCATAAAGTCCGCAAGGATCTGGGTGGGGTGGAACTCGTTGGTAAGACCGTTCCA
>JAZLBM010000042.1:0-12248 GCA_045613705.1 Eubacteriales bacterium
GATCGAGCTCGGCCAGATCGTGATGTGGATCATCGGTGGCGTGCTGATCCATCTCGCCATCAAAAAGGAGATGGAGCCCACCCTGCTCCTCCCCATCGGCTTCGGCGCCATCCTCGTGAACCTCCCCATAAACGTGGAGAATCTCCCGGATTTTGTTCCCGTTGAGGCTCTGGAAACCCTTTACAACGCGGGTATCGCCAACGAGCTGTTCCCCCTCATCCTCTTCATCGGCATCGGTGCGATGATCGACTTTGGTCCCCTTCTCACCAACCCCAAGCTGATGATTTTCGGCGCGGCGGCGCAGTTCGGTATCTTCTTCACCCTCTGCACGGCGTCTATGTTCTTCGACATTAACGACGCGGCGTCCATCGCCATCATCGGTGCGGCTGACGGCCCCACCTCCATCGTCGTGGCGCAGGCGCTCAACTCCAAATATCTCGGCGCGATCATGGTGGCCGCCTACTCCTATATGGCGCTGGTGCCCATCATTCAGCCCCCCGTGATCAAGCTGCTCACCACCAAGAAGGAGCGTATGATCCGTATGCCCTACGAGGCAAAGTCGGTCTCCAAGGTCACCCGTATCCTCTTCCCCATCATCATTACCGTTATCGCGGGACTTGCGGCGCCTGAGTCGGTCTCCCTCGTCGGATTTTTGATGTTCGGTAACCTGATCCGCGAGTGCGGCGTGCTGGATTCTCTTTCCGAGACGGCACAGAAGGTGCTTGCCAACCTCATCACCATCTTCCTTGGCATCACCATTGCTACCCAGATGCGCCACGATCAGTTCCTGGCACCCGAAACCCTCCTCATCCTCGGTCTGGGTCTCGTGGCCTTCATGGTGGACACCGCGGGCGGTGTTCTCTTTGCCAAGCTCCTCAACCTCTTCCACAAGAAGAAGATCAACCCCATGATCGGTGCGGCGGGCATCTCTGCCTTCCCCATGGCGGGTCGTATCGTCCACAAGATGGGCCTTAAGGAGGATCCTCAGAACTTCCTTCTGATGCACTCTATGGGCGTTAACGTATCGGGACAGATCGCATCGGTCATCGCCGGCGGCCTGATCCTCAGCTTCTTCGGCAAATAAAAAGGAGGGTGAGTTATGAATTTCAATCCTATGGCCTTCGTGGAAAATCTCAAATATATGGGTGTCGGTATGCTGGGCATCTTCATCGTTATCGGCGTGATCATTCTTTCGGTGGTAGTGCTGAACAAGCTCCTTGCCCCCAAGAAGAACACCGACGAATAAGCAAAATATCCAAAGCAAAAGGGCGCAACTGCGCCCTTTTTTGTGTATAGACAAAAAATTACACAAATTTTTCCTCAGGGGTTGTTTTTTTCAAATTTTTATGTTATGCTAATTTGGGGTAAGTTGGGAATCCCTCTGCCCTTTACCGATGAAACTGCAAATTCATTCGTATAAAAAAGAAAGGAATTTCAAACTATGGGTCCCTTTGAAGTACTCACAATGATCGGCGGTCTTTGTCTCTTCCTGTTCGGTATGAACGTGATGGGCGAATCCCTTGAGCGTCGCGCCGGCGGCAAGCTTCGCGATCTTCTGGGCAAGCTGACTACCAATCGCTTCGTTGGCTTCTTGACCGGCTTCATTGTCACAGCAATTATTCAAAGCTCGTCCGCAACCACCGTTATGGTCGTTGGTTTCGCAAACTCGGGACTGATGAATCTCGGCCAAGCGATCAACGTTATTATGGGCGCTAACGTAGGAACCACCGTTACCGCATGGGTCCTCAGCTTGTCGGAGATCGGCGGCGGCGAAACCGCGGTCACCTGGCTCAGCTTTCTCAAGCCCTCGTCCTTCACCCCCGTCCTCGCCCTCATCGGCGTGGTGCTCTATCTCTTCTGCAAGGGCAGTAAGAGCAAGGATACGGGCGCGATCCTCCTCGGCTTTGCTACTCTTATGTACGGCATGGATACTATGTCCTCCGCCGTAGAAGGACTCAAGGACGCTCCTTGGTTCCAAAATATGTTTATTATGTTCGCAGAGCAGCCCATCATCGCGATGCTGGTCGGTGCGGGTCTTACCGCCGCGATTCAGTCCAGCTCGGCATCGGTCGGTATTCTGCAGGCCTTGACCGTAACGGGCAAGGTCACCAACGGTGCGGCTCTCCCCATTATGATGGGTATGGGCATCGGTACCTGTATCACCGCCGTGCTCTCCTGTATCGGTACCAATAAGGAGGCAAAGCGTGCCGCCGTCGCTCATCTTTCTATCAACATTATCGGCTCCGTCGTTCTGCTCGCGGCCTTTATGGTGATCAACGGAATCGTTGATATTCCCTACTTCGCCCAGCAAGGCGGCTACGTATCCCTCGCAGTTATGCAAACGGCGTTCAAGCTTCTTTACGCCGCCATGATGCTTCCTCTGACCGGCATGATCGAGAAGATCTCCCGCTTCGTCATCCGCGATGCCAAGACCCCCGAGGCAATTATCGAGCTGGACGACCGACTTCTGGAGACGCCCTCTATTGCGCTTGAGCACTGCCACGAGCTTGCCATCAATATGGCAAGAGTTTCCGTAAGCGGTCTGAAGGGCGGACTTCTGTCCCTGACCGACCTTACCCCCGAGCTTGCCGCCGACGTGCGCGAGAAGGAGGACAAGGGCGACCACTACGAGGATATTCTCGGCACGTATCTGGTCAAGCTCAGCAGCCATACCATGAGCGAGCGCGACAGTATGGAGGCCTCCAAGCTGCTTCGTCTGATCGGTGACTTTGAGCGCATTTCCGACCACGGTGTTGGCATTCTCAAGGCAGCCGAGGAGCTGAAGGAAAAGGGCATGTCCCTCTCCGCTCCCGCATACACCGAGCTTGCCGTTATCACAGCGGCCGTCAACGAGATCATGGATATCTCGCTCCGCGCCTTCATCGACAACGACCTTGAAGCGGCGGCAGACGTAGAGCCTCTTGAGCAGGTCATCGACGACCTCAAGGAGCAGCTCCGTGCCAACCACATCACCCGTCTTCAGCAGGGTCTTTGCACCATCGAGGCAGGCTTCGTGTGGGCTGACCTTCTGACCGACCTTGAGCGTGCGGCCGACCACTGCTCCAACATCGCCGCCTGTGTCATCGATATGGCACACCGCAATATGAATCTGCACGAGACCCTTCGTATCACCCGTGAATCCGACAAGGTCTTCGAGGAAAAGTATCACGCATACGCCACCAGATTCGCGATTTCCTGAACGTAAAATCCGGCACCCTGAAGTCTATGCTTCGGGGTGCTTTTCTTTTACCCGAATTTTGTTCTCTTTGTTCTTCCCTATTTTTTAAAAATCCCCTTTACATTTCCAAAAACCCGTGCTATAATGAAAATTACACCGAGGAGCACGTGCATCACGTCTCTTCACAAAGAAACAACCGAAAGGAGAATTCTTATGAAAGGATTCACTAAGATCCTTGCTCTTGTTCTGGTTTGTCTGATGGCAGTCAGCGCCCTTGTCGCTTGCGGCGGCAGTGCTGATACCGAGACCCAGGCAGGCGGCAAAGAGACCCAAGCAAGCGAGTCCACCGACATCGGCGGCGGACGCTACGATGCAAGCTTCGACAGAAGCAGCGTTGCTGACGACATCCCCACCGACCTGAAGTTCACCGGTGAGAAGGTCACCTTCTACGTTCGTGATGACGATGAGCTTTGGAAGTATGAGATGGACGTCGACACCATCATGAACGATACGCTGTACGATGCTATCTACTACCGTAACAAGACGGTTGAGGAGCGCCTCGGTATCGAGATCACCACCATCGGCCAGCCCGGTAAGTACGGTGTTCGCGCACAGTGGAACGACACCCTCCGTACCGCGGTCAACACCAAGCTGACTGACTTTGACGCGGCGGCAATCTACCTTTCTACCGGTTCCGTTCTTGCCGTTGAGGGCGTTTACTACAACCTCATCGACTTCAACAACATCAACCTGGATAAGCCCTGGTGGAACCAGAGCATTCAGGATGAGCTCACTATGTTCAACACCCTTTACTACCTTGCAGGTGATATTGCGGTTACCGAGCTCACCGGTACCTTCTCCATGGCATATAACAAGAATCTGTACGAAAAGTACTACGGTGCAACCGGCGAGTCCCTTTACGATATAGTAAACGACAACAGATGGACCATCGATTGCATGTATGATCTCGCCGCAGGCGTTTGGGAGGACCTGAATGCCGACGGTATCATCTCCGACGGTGACATAGTTGGTTACGCCGCTCACGATCCCTATTCTCAGGACTCCTGGAACGATGCTTGGATCATCGCCTGCGGTATCAACATCACCACCAAGGTGAACGGCGTTCCCGAGCTTTCCTTCTACAGTGACCGCACCATCCGCGCACACGAGGCCGTTTACAAGCTCAGCGTAACCTGTCCCGGCACCTTCGTAGGCGGCACCAGAGATCTGACCGGCTTTGCTAACGGTATGATCCTCTTCACCCGTGCCAACCTGAACGGCGGCGCTTCCTGGCGTGAAATGAAGGACGCTTACGGTATTATCCCCATGCCTATGCTTGAGGAGAACCAGGAAGGCGGATACGCTACCACCGTTAACAACACCTCTTCTCTGATCACCGTTCTCTCCTCTCTGCCCGCAGAGAGAAAGGACCTTGTAGGTGCAACTCTTGAGCTGATGGCTGCCGAGTCCTACAAGCAGGTTACCCCCACCTACTTCGAGGTTGCGGTTAAGACCAAGTACGCAGAGGCTCCCGAGGATGCCAAGATGTACGATATGATCCTGAACTCCGTTCGCTTCAGCTTCGGCTACTGCTACTCTACCGAAAGCTTGAGGGGTGGATCCGGCGGACTTCCCGTTGGCGCACTCTTCCGTATCATCAGCGACGACCTTGCTCAGAAGTACGACCAGAACGACGAGGTTTACGAGGAAAACCTTCAGAAGCTGATCGACGGCCTGGATGAGGCAGCCTTCAAGGCTATGTACGGCAACTGATATTCGCACCTCCAAGGAGATTTTCTCCTTGGAGGCTTTCTTTTTTCAAAAACCACTTTACACGTCAAAAAAAGTATGATAAAATACTATCAAATAAGCGGAGATTTTCGCTTGATAAACATCATCAGGAAAGGAGAATTCTTATGAAAGGATTCACCAAGATCCTCGCCCTCGTTCTGGTTTGTCTCATGACGGTAAGTGCCCTTGTCGCTTGCGGCGGCACCGCTGATACCGAGACACAGTCGGGAGGCCAAGAGACAATGGCTCCCGCCGAGACCCAAAACCCCGACGGCGGTCGCTACGACGCCGCCTTCGACCGAAGCAGCGTTTCGGACGACATCCCCGCCGACCTCAAATTCACCGGCGAGACCGTCACCTTCTTCACCCGTAACGACGACGAGCTCTGGAAGTACGAGATGGACGTTGATACCATTATGAACGACACCCTCTACGACGCACTCTACTACCGCAACAAGACGGTTGAGGAGCGTCTGGGCGTCACCATCTCCACCATCGCCCAGGCCGGCAACTATTCCAACAGACTCACCTGGAACGATACCCTCCGCACCGCGGTCAACACCAAGTCCGGTGACTTTGACGCGGCGGCCATCTACCTCTCGCAGGGATCCGTTCTTGCTGTCGAAAACATGTACTACAACGTGATCGACTTCGACAACATCAACCTGAATAAGCCTTGGTGGAACCGGGATATTCAGAATGAGCTCACCCTCTTCAAGACCCTTTACTACCTTGCAGGTGACATTGCCGTTACCGAGCTTACCGGCACCTTCTGCATGGGCTTCAACAAGAATCTGTATGACAAGTACTTCGGCGCGTCCGGAGAAAATCTTTACGACGTAGTCAACGAGAACAGATGGACCATTGATTATCTGTACGATCTGACAGCGGTCGTTCACGAGGATCTGAACGGTGACGGTCTCGTCAGTGACGGCGACGTCGTCGGCTATTCTGCCTTTGACCCCTACAAGCAGGACTCCTGGAACGACGCCTGGATCATCGCCTGCGGCATCAACATCACCACTATGGTGAACGGCATTCCCGAGCTCTCCTTCTACAGTGAGCGCACCATCCGCGCCCACGAGGCGGTAAAACGCCTCAGCGTTACCTGCCCCGGTACGCTGGCGAGCGAACACAAGGAGCTTACCACCTTCCAGGACGGCAAGATCCTGTTCACCCGTACCAACCTGAACGGCGGCGCCTCCTGGCGTGAAATGAAGGATGCTTACGGTATTATCCCCATGCCTATGCTTGAGGAGGATCAGGAGGGCGGATACGCCACAACTGTTAACAACACCTCCTCCCTGATCACCATTCTGTCCTCCCTCCCCGGCGAGAGAAAGGAACTCGTCGGTGCGACCCTTGAGCTGATGGCTGCCGAATCCTATAAGCAGGTTACTCCTACTTACTTCGAGGTTGCCGTTAAGACCAAATACGCCGAGGCTCCCGAGGACGCAAAGATGTACGACCTGATCCTCAACTCCGTTCGCTTCAGCTTCGGCTACTGCTACTCTACCGAAAGCCTTCGCGGCGGCGGCAAGGACCGCATGGCCATCGGCACCCTCTTCCGTATCATCACCGACGACCTGGCACAAAAGTACGATGAAAGCGACGAGATTTACGAAGAAAATCTCCAAAAGCTGATCGACGGACTTGACGAGGCTGCATTCCGCGCAATGTATAACGACTGATCCCGATATCTTACTTATCCCAAGGAGATTCTTCTCCTTGGGATTTTCTTTTTCCGGAAAGCACTTTACACGGCAAAAAAAATATGGTAGAATGAAGAAAAACAGGCAGATCCTCTGCCCTAAAATTCTTTATCCGGAAAGGAACCTCTTATGAAAGGCTTCACCAAGATCCTTGCCCTCGTTCTGGTTTGTCTGATGACAGTAAGCACCCTCGTCGCTTGCGGCGGCACCGCTGATACCGAAACACAGTCGGGAGCAAAAGAGACAACGGCTCCCGTCGAGACCCAAAACCCCAACGGCGGACGCTACGATGCCACCTTCGACCGAAACAGTGTTTCGGACGACATCCCCACCGACCTTCGCTTTGACGGCGAGACGGTCACCTTCTTCGTTCGTGACGACCAGGAGCTCTGGAAGTACGAGATGGACGTTGACAACATTATGAACGATACCCTCTACGACGCCATCTACTACCGCAACAAGACGGTTGAAGAGCGCCTTGGTATTGAGATCACCACCATCGGTCAGGCCGGCTCTTATTCCGTCCGCGCCCAGTGGAACGACACCCTCCGCACCGCGGTCAACACCAAGCTGACCGACTTTGACGCGGCGGCCATCTACCTTTCCACAGGCTCTGCGCTGGCGGTTGAGGGCGTTTACTACAACGTGATCGACTTCCCCAACATCAACCTGGATAAGCCTTGGTGGAACCAGAGCATCCAGAACGAGCTCACCCTCTTCCACACCCTCTATTACCTTGCGGGTGATATTGCGGTCACCGAGCTTACCAGCACCTTCTCTATGGCATTCAACAAGAATCTTTACGAGAAGTACTTTGGCGCAACGGGTGAAAATCTTTACGACGTAGTCAACGAGAACAGATGGACCATTGACTATATGTACGACCTCGCCTCCCAGGTTCACGAGGACCTCAACGGAGACGGTCTCATTTCCGACGGTGACGTGGTCGGCTACGTTGCCTCCGATCCCAACACCCAGGACTCCTGGAACGACGGCTGGATCGTGGCCTGCGGCATCAGCATCACCACGATGAACAACGGCATTCCCGAGCTGTCCTTCTACAGCGACCGTACCATCCGCGCTCACGAGGCGGTATACAAGATCAGCGTGACCTGCCCCGGTACCTTTGCCGGCGGCACCAAGGAGCTGACCACCTTCACCGACGGTAAGGTGCTCTTCAACCGCGCCCGTCTTGACAGCGGCTCTACCTGGCGTGAGATGAAGGACGCGTACGGCGTGCTTCCCATGCCTATGCTGGAGGAAAATCAGGACGGCGGCTATGCAACCACCGTTGTTAACACCGCATCCCTTATCACCATCCTCTCCTCCCTTCCTTCCGAGAGAAAGGAGCTTGTAGGTACCACCCTTGAGCTGATGGCTGCCGAGTCCTACAAGCAGGTTACCCCCACCTACTTTGAGGTCGCGGTCAAGACCAAGTACGCAGAGGCACCCGAGGACGCCAAGATGTACGATCTGATCCTGAACTCCGTTCGCTCCAGCTTCGGCTACTGCTACTCCACCGAGAGCCTTCGCGGCGGTTCGGGACAGAACCCCATCGGCACGCTGTTCCGCACGATGACGGACGACCTTGCGCAGAAGTACGACCAGAACGACGAGGTTTACGAGGAGAACCTTCAGAAGCTGATCGACGGCCTGGATGAAGCGGCCTTCAAGGCTATGTACGGCAACTGATATTCACACCTCCAAGGAGATTTTCTCCTTGGAGGCTTTTTTTCAAAAACCACTTTACACGCCAAAAAAAGTGTGATAGAATACAATTAAATAAGCGGAGATTTTCGCTTGATCAACATCATCCGGAAAGGAGAATTCTTATGAAAGGATTCACAAAGCTCCTTGCCCTTGCTCTCGCTTGTCTGATGCTGGTAAGCCTTCTTGCTTCGTGCGGCGGAACCACCGACACCGAGACCCGGGCCGAACAGGAAACCCAAGCCCCCGCTGAGACCGGAACCACCGGCGGCGACCGCTATGACGCCTCCTTTGACAGAAGCAGCGTTGCCGACACCGTACCCACCGATCTCAAGTTTGACGGTGAGACCTTCACCTTCTTCACCCGTGACGACCTTGAGCACTGGAAGTTCGAGATGGACGTGGATGAGATCATGAACGATACCCTCTACGACGCCATCTACTACCGTAACAAGACGGTTGAAGAGCGCCTTGGCATCGAGATCACCACCGTTCAGCAGGCAGGTAACTATGCAAACCGCACCACCTGGAACGATACCCTCCGTACCGCGGTCAACACCAAGACCGGTGACTTCGACGCGGCGGCCATCTATCTTTCCCAGGGCTCTCCCCTTGCTATTGAGAATATGTATTACAACGTGATCGGCTTTGATCACCTCAATTTGAGCAAACCCTGGTGGAACCAGAGCATCCAGGAGGAGCTGACTCTTTTCAATACCCTTTACTACCTGGCAGGTGATATCGCCGTTACCGAAATCACCGAGGCATCTGCAATGATGTTTAACAAGAATCTTTACGAAACTTACTTCGGCTCCACCGGTATATCTCTTTACGACGTGGTTGACGAGGGCAAGTGGACCATTGATTATATGTACGACCTCGTTGCGGACGTACACGAGGACATTAACGGCGACGGTATCGTCAGCGACGGCGACCTTGTCGGTTTGCACGCTTACGACCCCACTCTGCAGGACTCCTTTAACGACAGCTGGATCGTAGCCTGCGGCATCAGTATCACCACCATGGTAAACGGCGTACCCGAACTTTCCTTCTACAGCGACCGCACCGTCCGCGCTTACGAGACTCTTAAGAGACTTCTGGTTACCTGCCCCGGCACCCTTGCTATGGCAGGCCCCCAGACCACGACCTTCAAGAACGGTCTCGTTCTCTTCGGAAGAGCGAACCTAAATACCGGCTCTACCCTGCGCGAAATGAAGGACGCCTACGGTATGCTTCCTCTGCCTATGCTGGACGAGAACCAGGAGGGCGGATATGCTACCACCGTTGGTAACGTAGCTTCCCTCGTCACCATCCTCTCCTCCGTTCCCGACGACAGAAAGGCACTTGTCGGCGCAACCCTGGAGCTGATGGCTGCCGAGTCCTACAAGCAGGTTACCCCCACCTACTTTGAGGTCGCGGTCAAGACCAAGTATTCCGAGGCGCCCGATGACGCGAGAATGTACGACCTCATTCTGAACTCCATCCGCTTCAGCTTCGGTTACTGCTACTCTACCGAAAGCCTGAAGGGTGGCGGAAACGGTCTGCCCATCGGTAACCTGTTCCGCTTGATGAACATCGACTTTGCCGCCGAGTACGACAAGCACGATGAGGCCTACGAACAGAATCTGCAGAAGCTGATCGACGGTCTTGACGAAGCCGCGTTCAAGGCTATGTACGGCGGTTGATAAATTCCAAAACCCCAAATTTCGATTCCCCGAGGCATTGGCCTCGGGGATTTTTTGCCGCATATTAAATTTTTACTATTTATGACGAAAAAAGTGCTATTCATGCAACCTTTTTCGTGTTATGATGGTAAAAAGCCCATCCCGAACGCGACGAAAGGAAGATTTCTATGAAACGCACCGTAAAATTCTTTACCCTGCTTCTCGCCTGCCTTATGCTTCTTGGCAGCTTTATCGCTTGCGGCGATACCACCGGCACCGAAACGAAGACCGAGACCCCTTCTCAGGGAGACGTCCCTTCTCAGGGAGACGTCCCTTCGTCTACGGAGACGGAAGAGCTTGATCGCGCGAGCGTCAAGGACGATCTGCCGAAGGATCTCACCTTTGACGGTGAGACGGTCACCTTCTTCGTCCGTAACGACCATGAGCTCTGGAAGTACGAAATGGACGTGGACACCATTCTTAACGATACCCTTTACGATGCCATCTACTATCGCAACAAAACGGTAGAGGATCGCCTCGGTGTCACCATTACAACCGTTGCGCAGGAGGGCACCTATGCCAAGCGCTCCTCCTGGAACGATGCCCTCCGTACCGCCGTTAACACCAAGACGGGAGATTTTGACACCGCCGCCATCTACCTTTCCACGGGCTCGGTTCTGGCTGTAGAGGGTATGTACTATAACGTTATCGATTTCCCCTATCTGAATTTGAATAAGCCTTGGTGGAACCAAAGCATCCAAGATGAGTTGACCCTCTTCAACACGCTATATTACCTTGCCGGTGATATTGCCGTAACCGAGGTTGCCAACACCTACTGTATGTTCTACAACAAGGATCTTTTCGAGAAATATTACGGTTCCGAAGGCATCAACCTGTATGCGGAGGTCGCTGATGGCAAATGGACCATCGACCGCCTCTATTCCCTCATTGAAAACGTGCACGAGGATCTTAATGCCAACGGCGTAGTGGACGACGGCGACCTTGTCGGCTTCGTCACCCCTGCCCCCGACGTGCTGGATTCCAATAACGACGCTTGGGTTGCCGCCTGCGGTATCGATATCACCACCATGGTCAACGGTGTTCCCGAGCTGACCTTCTACAGCGGGCGCACAGTTCGCGCCTTTGAGGCTGTCAAGAGCCTTACCGTTTCCTGCCCCGGCACCCTTGCCCATTCGGGTAACACCTATACCAAATTTTCCACGGGTCTTCAGATGTTCATGAAGTCCAACCTCAACACCGGCTCCTCTCTTCGCGAAATGAAAGACCGCTACGGCGTGCTCCCCATGCCCATGCTGGAGGAAAATCAGGAGGGCGGTTATGCAACCACCGTTGTCAACACCGCATCTCTTGTCACCGTTCTCTCCTCTCTTTCCGCAGGCAGAACCGAGCTTGTGGGCGCCACCCTTGAGCTGATGGCAGCTGAATCCTATAAGCAGGTCACCCCCTCTTACTTTGAGATCGCGCTCAAGACGAAGTTTGCCGAATCCCCCGAGGACGCTACTATGTACGACCTCATCCTCGGCACCATTCAGTTCAGCTTCGGCTATTGCTACTCCACCGAGAGCATTCGCGGCGGCAAGAACGCTCAGCCCATTGGCGGGCTCTTCCGTATGCTTGCCGACGATATTGCCAAGGAGTGGGAGGAAAACCACGACGCGTATGAGGAAAATCTCCAAAAGCTGATCAACGGTCTTGACGAGGCCGCCTTCAGAGCCAGCTATAGCAACTGATCCTTCTAGGAAGACCCGGGCATCTGACCGGGTCTTTTCTTCGTTTTTGTGCATACGCCGCACAGAATTGTTCATTTGTGCTCGTTTTTCGGTCACGAAATGTTTTTATTTCAACTTTTCGAACATTCATAGACAAAAAAACGGAATTGTGATACAATATATGCGTTTCAATTTATTCTTTTGAAGGAGGAGACGTATGAGAAAGTTCCTTTCCCTTGCCCTTTCATGCTTTATGCTTCTGACCTTGGTTGCCTGCGGCGGAGCCGTTGACACCGAGACCCGAGCACCCGAAACGAACGCTCCCGAAACCAATGCGCCCGAGACGAATACCCCCGAAACCAATGCGCCCGAGACGACCGAGCCCGAGATCGATCTGTCCGACGTTCCCTTCGTCCCCGAGCTCCGCTTTATCGTGACCAGCGACACGCATATGTCGAACGCGAAC